>CAIQND010000181.1 GCA_903873045.1 uncultured Methylococcaceae bacterium
CTTACTCAACGCGTTAAGGGTTAGTGGAAACTCTTTGCACCACGAATGTTTTCATGGTCTTGGGGCAATAACGACAGTTGCACCGGCAATGTCTCGGGCAGCTTATCCCTGTTGCTTACCAAAATAGCTTTGACGTTTTTCAATTTGAACAGGGCTTCTTTATTGGCGATTGCACAGGCTTTATTTAAGCGCTCGGCGGCATAAGTTCGGTTGAGGCTCAATAAGCCCAGGCAGACGCGGTAAGCTTGCTCTGGATACTCCCTACGCTGTAACTGCCCCTTCACCCACACCAGCACCTCAGGCCCTATCGATTGCGCCCAGTTCATTAACCGTCCTGGCGTCCATTGCTGATGCTGGACATGCTGTTCCGGCATGTGCCCTGGCTCGGTGGTCATGCCGGGGTAATATTTGCGGACATGAGTGGCGATGCGTTGGTTGTGGAAATAGACCTCAATGAGTTTGTCACCGGCATGCAACTCAACCTGTTCGCCCACACAGTGATGCGGTACCGACTAGAGGTGCTGGTCGTAGATCAGGTCGTAATCAATGTTGATGCGAGCGGTTTTGATGCCTGTGTACTGTTCAGCTTCATATGAACATCTGTCAAAACCAGTTCTTGGAATTTAGCTGACGGTTGAGCGTCCGAACGGGTATAAAACTTCAGGGCTAAAACTTGGTTATCCCAATCCTCCGGTAGCGGCCAGGTTATATTTAGCTGCGCGGCCTACTTTAAGATGTTTTGGATACTGCCAACACTGATTTTGGTGTTACAGTATTTTAGGTGCTAAAAAATGGTTACAGTGCATATCCACATACTTTAAAAAAGCACATAACCATTTGATTATTTTGGTATTATTCGACAACACCAAAAGAAAAACAACCACTTTTAATTACACCAAGTCTGTCCTGTGTTGGGTGATAGCCAAAAAATATCAACCTTGAATCTCGATATTTTTATCACCTAATCGAGGCCAGGCCGTTAAAACGGCTTTAACAACGGTTGCTAAAGGAATGGCAAAAAACACGCCCCAAAAACCCCACAAGCCACCAAAAAATAAAATAGCGACGATAATCGCAACAGCATGTAAATTTACAGCTTCTGAAAATAATACCGGTACCAATACAACGCCATCCAAGGCTTGAATAATGGAATACGCCACAACAATATACATAAAATCATCACGACTTAAGCCCCACTGAAAATAAGCGACACCCAGTACCGGAAAAGTAACTAACGTTGCGCCTATATAAGGAATAATTGCCTGCACACCCATCAATACAGCCAGCAACATGGCATAATTTAAGTCCATTGTGGCAAAGGTTGCGTAACTGACAAACCAGAGAATAAATATTTCAGCAAACTTTCCTCGTACATAATTACCCAACTGTATATCGACCTCTTCCCAGACCCGCACGGTTAAGTTTCTGTTTTGGGGCATAAACTGCAAAAACCAGGAAATTAACGACGCTTTATCTTTTAAAAAGAAAAACACCATCATTGGCACCAAAAACAGATAAATCAAGGCACTGACGATACCCACTACGGATGCCGCAGAAAGCGTCAACACGTTTTGACCATATGTTAACAATTCTTGCTGAACCGCAAACATCATCTGTTGGATTTTGCTCTCCGAAATCAATTTTGGGTACATTTCCGGCAAGCGCATAATGCCTGTTTGAGCACGACTAATAATCTCTGGAATATTTTGAATCAGTTCAACCGCTTGCTGTGAAACCAGCGGCATCAAATAAAACAGTAAAAATCCCAAACAAGCCATAAAGCAGGAAAACACCAGGTAAACCGCAGGCAAGCGAGGCATCCCTAAGTTTTCAGCCTTACCCACCAACCCTTCCAGTAAATAAGCCAACACAATTGAGGCAAAAACAGGCATCAATATACCGGACAAGGAATAAATAAGCACAAAACTGACAATTAAAATAATAGCCAGCGAAACAGCTTGGGAATTAGGCAAAAAACGTTTAAAAGATTCAGAAAAAAAACGTAAATTTGAAGAGTGGATTTGAGTTGTCATGAAGAGCAGAATAGTGGTTTTTATGGGTAGCATTCTACAGGTAATACCATTTTTACAGGCAAGATGTTTTTCATAAGCCATATTCATCGCGTAAAATATAACATAACGTAAGTATTCACCTCCCCGCTTTGAAAAATGGGGCGGTGAATACATACAACATACAACATAAAACATAAAACATAAAACATAAAACATAAAACATAAAACATAAAACATAACACATAACACATAACACATAACACATAACACATAACACATAACACATAACACATAACACATAACACATAACATAACATAACACCTAAATCCTACAAACCAATACCTTGTATTAGTTAATAATCGTTATAAATCAATGGCATAATATATTTATCAGGTAATCTTACAGGTCATTATTTTAATGAAAGCAACGTCATCTAAAAAACAGAAAAAAGCCACCCCCGCTCGTAAGCCAGCAGGCAAAGTTAAAATGTCAGCAACAGCATCCGGACTGACCAGCCAGGCTGGCCTTATACCCGTAGTAAAATTCTTGGATCGCATCGGCTTTGAACAAACGGTCAACCAGACACGCGGGGATAATGCCGAGTACCAACTGACGGGTTCGATGTTTCTGGTAGTCGTGGGTATGATAGGTGGCGCCACCTCCATTGCAAAACTCGGCGGTGTTTGGTCAGACGGCGTTTTGCGTAAGGTTTCCGGCACGGCTCTC
>CAIQND010000182.1 GCA_903873045.1 uncultured Methylococcaceae bacterium
GGGAGAGGGTTGGGAGAGGGGAAATTAAAGTGGAGAAAATCTTTATTTAATCCCTCATCCCAACCTTCTCCCGCTGGAGAAGGAGCAAAGTTACTTGTGTCCCCCAAGTAGCGGATGCGCCCATTATTTGCCATATTACCCATAAAATTTACATTAAGTATAGAGCCATGTAGAAATAAAGCGACATTCGCCCACCATCACCCCAGCCCTCTCCCGGAGGGAGAGGGCGCTTTATGTTGCTTTACTTCTAAGCCACTCTATATATGGCATCACATAACCAAAAAATGCCAATGATAAACTTTACAAAAAAATTTCATATAAATATAAAAAAGCCCACAATAACATGGGCTTGGTTTAATTCTTTACATAGTAAATCTAAGGTGACTCCTAGAACGGTATATCGTCATCAAAATCTTCATAAGAAGGTGGTGACGGTGGCATGGATGCAGAGTTATTGGGTTGTGCTGACGGCTTGGGCTGATAAGCGGGCTTGGATGATGACACAGGATACTCGGTAGGTGTTTGATCTCCGCCAAAACTGCTGGTGCCGCCACTGCGACTGTCCAACATGTTCATTTCTGTGGCGATAATTTCAGTGGTATAGCGATCTTGTCCATTTTGATCTTGCCATTTGCGCGTTTGTAAACGGCCTTCTACATAAACCTGACCGCCTTTTTTTAAGTATTCACCGGCTATTTCCGCCAAACGGTTAAAAAATACCACTCGATGCCATTCAGTGGATTCTTTTTTTTCGCCGGATTGCTTGTCTTTCCATCTAAAATTGGTCGCCAAGGTTATATTGGCTACAGCGCCACCTGATGGCATATACCGAACCTCTGGATCTGCGCCCAGTCGTCCAATTAAAGTTACTTTATTAAGCATGTAGCCTCCTGATTATTTTTTGTTTGTTAAAATTGAGTCACAAGTCTGGTAGATTAAGGTTCTCAGACCAAACTATCATCATGATCAATCTGAATATTTCTTTTAAAGTTTGGCATATAGTACCCGAACCCGCCCTTTAATTTTTAAAAATTTACTCACCCAGACTCACTTTTTGTCAGCTAATTTCTCTTTGACGCTGCGTGACAAAGTACTCTAACCCTAAAATCTGGTAAAATAACATAATTAATCAATCCGCAAGAAATATTCAATGGCGCTTAAGTCCACCATTTTTAAAGCAGACTGTCAGATAGCCGACATTGACAGGGGCTATTATCAGCTACATAGCCTGACTATCGCACTTCACCCTTCCGAAACCGAAGAGCGCATGATGGTGCGTTTGCTTGCTTTTATAGTCAATGCGCATGAGCATCTGCAATTTTGCAAAGGCTTAAGTTCGGAGGACGAACCGGATCTTTGGCAAAAAAGCCTGACCGATGATATTGAGTTATGGATAGAGGTCGGGATGCCGGATGAAAAACGTTTACGCAAGGCATCCAGCCGGGCAGATAAAGTTATTTTATACACGTATGGCGGACGCAATACAGTTTGGTGGAAGCAAATTGAACCCAAGCTGGAACGCTTTAGCCATTTAACAGTCGTAAACCTCCCTAAATCGGCGACCGATCAACTGGCTTTGCTGGTAAAACGCGTCATGCAATTACAAATCAGCCTTCAGGACGGGCAGATTTGGGTCAGCGATGATCAACAAACCGCTCACATTGCGCCTGAAATATGGCTTAATTATTAGCCCTTGGAATAGTTACCTCATTCCTGTGGAAGAGAACGTAACATCAAATGTGTCGTCTACCTTCCTTAACCCTGTTTTTTTACTTTTACTCTTGAGAACAATACCTTGATTTCTACAGCTAACATCACCATGCAATTTGGGGCTAAACCCCTGTTTGAAAACGTCTCAGTCAAATTTGGCGACGGCAACCGTTACGGTCTGATTGGCGCTAATGGCTGCGGCAAGTCAACCTTTATGAAAATATTGAGCGGTGATTTAGAACCATCAGCGGGCAACGTCAGCATCAGCCCCAATGAACGACTCGGTAATTTGCGCCAGGATCAATTCGCTTTTGAAGACTACCGCGTGTTGGATGTCGTGCTGATGGGACACGCAGAAATGTGGGCGGCCATGTCGGAACGCGACGCCATTTACGCTAATCTGGAAGCCACCGAAGACGACTATATGCATGCCGCCGAACTTGAATCGGTGTTTGCGGAATACAACGGCTACACCGCCGAATCACGCGCGGGTGAAATATTGCTGGGACTGGATATTCCACTGGAACAACATAGTGGTTTAATGAGTGCCGTTGCCCCGGGTTGGAAGTTGCGGGTATTGTTGGCGCAGGCGTTGTTTTCCAATCCTGACATCATGCTGTTGGATGAGCCAACCAACAACCTGGACATCAACACGATTCGCTGGCTTGAAGATATACTCAATCAGCGTAATTGCACCATGGTTATCATCTCGCATGATCGCCACTTTTTAAACAGTGTTTGTACGCACATGGCCGATATGGATTATGGCGAACTGCGTGTTTATCCGGGTAATTATGACGATTACATGATAGCGGTTACCGAGGTTCGTGAGCGTTTACTGTCCGGCAATGCCAAGAAAAAGATCCAGATTGCCGAACTGCAAACCTTTGTCAGTCGCTTCTCGGCTAACGCTTCCAAAGCCAAGCAAGCCACCTCGCGTGCCAAACAATTGGATAAAATCAAACTGGATGAAGTTAAACCCTCCAGTCGGGTTAGTCCGTTTTTACGCTTTGAACAAACCAAAAAACTGCATCGTTTGGCACTAGAAGTTGAAAAAGTAAGCAAAGGTTATGGTGCAGAACCCTTATTTAAAAATCTTAACTTGATGATTCCCGTGGGCGAACGTGTTGCCGTTATTGGCCCGAACGGTATTGGTAAATCAACGTTGTTGCGCACGCTGGTCGGTGAATTAGAACCCGATGCCGGTACTGTTAAATGGTCAGAAAACTCGGAAGTGGGCTATTTTGCTCAGGATCATTCCGAAGACTTTGCCGAAGACGCCACATTAATTGACTGGATGAGTCAATGGCGTAAAGAATCTGACGATGATCAAGCCTTGCGCGGCACCTTGGGCCGCTTGTTGTTTAGTGCCGACGACATCAATAAATCGGTTAAAGTCATCTCCGGTGGTGAACAAGGTCGTATGATGTTCGGCAAACTGATACTGCAAAAAAACAACATCATGGTGCTCGATGAACCCACCAACCATCTTGATATGGAATCCATTGAAGCGTTAAATACGGCTCTGGAAAATTATCCCGGCACCTTGATTTTTGTCAGTCATGACCGCGAGTTTGTGTCGTCACTGGCGACACGGGTTATTGAATTGACGCCCCATGGGATAGTTGATTTTTCCGGTAATTATGAAGACTATTTAAATAGCCAGGCATAGAACCTTAAAACCACCGATGCCGGTCGGGGTTTACACGCCATAGACATCAACTTAGGTGATTTCCGGAGAATATTTTACCCATTAAAAGTAGGATTTTCCCAATCAATCAAGCAAGCGATTGGATTCGTCGGCATCCTTCATTCATCGGTTTACACTTTTTCTAATTACAGACGCGTAGGTCGGGTTAGCGAGAGCGTAACCCGACAAATCGTACTATCTGTGTCGGGTTACGGCTAGCGCCTAACCCGACCTACAGAGATTATTAGCA
>CAIQND010000183.1 GCA_903873045.1 uncultured Methylococcaceae bacterium
ATTGCCAGCAAAGATCCACAAGCCAGATGCTTTAGAAATTGTCTTCTTGAGGCAATCGCAATGTCTTCATCAATGGTCGCATTTTTTAATGGTTGTTTGTTCATGGTTTAATCTCAGATAACCCTTTATAGCCTATTTTGCACTGCCAAGTCTTAAATTAATCTTAAGAGGTCTTGAAAAATGTTAAATAGTCATGTAATTGAATGGCGTTAAATCTGACTTTTTTGCCTGGTAAATGTAGGTTGAGTTCTGTTTATTAGTGTAGGCTAGTGATGGAAAAATCGTAATTCCAGGTGCCGACTGTCATATTATGGTTATTCAAAATAAGGGAAATTGGGACTATACCCAATGTAGTTAAGGAATAAGCATGAATATAAGTTAAGCAACTTTTATTTTAAAAATCCCCTAACCCCTTTGCCAAAGGAGGGGAGCAAGATGTCTACTGATGATCTTATTTCATGCTCGTTCCTAAGTTAAGTGTCTCTTTGGAATACAAACCGTTGGTTGAGCGGAGCCGAAGCCGGCAAAATCGCTTCGACTTCGCTCAGCGAACGGCTATACTGGTTTTTTTGACTTTTCCTTGGTCAGAATTTCCTTGGGCTTTATCAATCTGTTGATATACTGGGTTTGGCTTTACTTATGTACAGCTGATCCTTATAAATTATTGTCCTGTCAACGATGCAAAGCTAAGGGATAACCAGATATGAATAAAAAAATCGCTAAACCATCAACTTATCTAATCGAAGTTAAAGCACTGTCTGATAGAATCGTAAAAGCGCAACAACCTATCCGTATTCTTGATGCGATCAAGTGGGATGACGCTATCAAACAGGAGTTTTTTAAAGGTCATTGTCAACACCCCCCTGCAATAACCACTGATTATTATCAAAATCGTTCGTTAGGTTTTGACCCAGCCGAAAAAAAACAAGAGTTTTATCAGATTGAGCGTGATCTGGTGCGCAAACTCGGCCAACTTAATCCGCTTAGCGTGATCATGCGCAGGATGTGTCGTGAATACCAAGATGTTGTCCGTATGCTTGAGGCCAGAGGAACGCCAACGTTTTCCAATATTTCGCAGGAATTATACGGTTCTTCCCAGGATGTTTTTCATGTCGGCGACCCTACCATTGCCGATCTTGGCAGTATGATGGAAGAAACGTTGTCACAACTCTTGCAATTGGATTGTTTAACCGAAGAACCCAAGACCATTAATGCAACCGATGCCGTCGCCATTCTTAATGAAAAAATCCAGACTATGTTTCCGGGTGACGGCTTACGCGCCATGCTGAGCGATGGTATTATTGCCGATGCCGCAGCGGGCACTGATTACATCAAATTACGCGCGGATGCCTGTTTCAATATGCGTGATCTGCGCGTACTTGAGGTTCATGAGGTCTGGGTGCATTTGGGGACTACCTTAAATGGCCTGGCTCAGCCTTACTGCACTTTTCTGGGCAAAGGGCCGCCTTCTGCGACCGTCACCCAAGAAGGCTTGGCGGTATTGATGGAGATATTAACGTTTAGCTCTACACCCAATCGACTGATGCGCTTGATTAACCGTGTACGCGCCATTACCTTGGCGGAAGAAGGTGCTGATTTTATGGATATATTCACATTCTTTTTGGACAAAGGTCTTGATGAAGAAGAAAGCTATACGCTAAGTAGTCGGGTATTTAGAGGTAGTAGCATCGATGGGCAGCCTTTTACAAAAGACCTGACTTATATCAAGGGCTTTGTGTTGACTTATAATTTTATGCGCCTGGCGGTCAGCAAAGGCAAGCCGGATCGTATTCCCTTGTTGTTTTGCGGTAAAACCATGATTGAGGATATGAAAGTGCTGGTTGATTTGGTTGAAGAGGGTACCGTTATAGCGCCACTTTTCTTGCCGCCGCAGTTTAGGGATATGAGTGGATTATCATCGTGGTTAAGTTTTAGCCGCTTTATGACATCGCTTAATTTTCGGCAATTGGAGCAGGATTACGCGAATATTTTGTAATGGTTACAAGCTAGGCAGAATCAAGTTTTAAGGTGTTTTGAGTGGTATAATGCCACCCAAAACAAAGGGGTAGCTTATTAATGCCGTTAAGTTAAGCCGTTCGCTGAGCGGAGCCGAAGCGATTTTGCCGGCTTCGGTTCCGCTCAGTCAACGTGGCTCCGCTCAGCCAACGGTTTATCTTGTCAAGATGCACTTAACTTAAGGGCATTGTGTCACTCATCAATTGTTGCGACGTGTCTCAGGATTAAACGGCTTGTTTGCGATAATAAATGAAATTAAAGGATTGTTCAATCAAACAGTTGTACTGTTCAAAGACGGTGGACGTTGACAGTTCAGCTTATCAACTTAAATATAGTAGAGGATCAGATTATGCATGTAACATTCGAGCAAGCCGAAAAGGCGATAGCGGCGGCAATTATTGAATCAAAAAAAATCGGCACTCAAATGTGTATTGCGGTGGTTGATTCCGGCGCTGATTTAAAGGCCTTCGTGCGGATGGATGGTGCGTGGGTTGGAAGTGTGGATATTGCCATCAAAAAAGCCAAGACCGCCTGTTTTTTCGCCATGAATACCGGACAAATC
>CAIQND010000184.1 GCA_903873045.1 uncultured Methylococcaceae bacterium
GATGAGGCTTATGTGAGTCAGCATGTTGCTTTGATACGTCCAGTTGATTTATCTCTAAGCAACTACCTACATTTATTTCTTACGGCTTCTGCAGGTGGTCGCGGTCAATTGGATAAGGAGGCCTATGGCGCAGGTAAGCCAGGCCTAAATCTGCAACAGGTGAAATCGGTTTTAGTGCCATTGCCTCCTAATGTTGAAGTCAAAGTATTAATTGAATACTTAGCAAATCAATTCAATGCCATTACTGGGCAATCAATGCAAATAGCACTCACGCTCAAACAATCCGCAGCCCAACGCAAAAACATCCTAAAAACCGCCTTCTCTGGCCAACTGGTGCCGCAAGACCCCAACGACGAACCGGCTAGCGTATTATTAGAAAGGATACGCAATGAACGCCAAAATAATAAAATCCCTACCAAACGGCCTCGCCGTTGAGCCTTAGAGAAAATACATGATGAAAATTGAATCAATCCGCCTGCAAAACTTCAAGGCTTTCCAAAATATCCACGTTAAGGACTTGCCAGCATTCTTAATTGTGGTCGGTGCCAACGGCTCAGGTAAGTCCACGTTGTTCGATGTATTTGGCTTTCTACATGATTGTTTGAAAACCAATGTGCGCCAGGCTTTGGACAAACGAGGCAGGTTCCGGGAAGTGCTAAGTCGTGGTTGCAACCCGGAGACGGATACTATTTTGATTGAATTGCAGTACCGTATGAAAATTTCCGGCATTGATCGGTTGGTGACCTATTCGCTGGAAATCGCTGAAATCTCGGGACAACCGGTCGTGCATCGTGAATTGTTGCGATATAAACGAGGACGGTATGGCAGTCCTTATCATTTCCTGGATTTTTCCAAAGGCGAAGGCTATGCCATCACCAACGAGGAAGACTTCAACAAAACTGACGAGGAGCTTGATCGGGAAAATCAAAAAGTAGCGCCAGACACCCTGGCTATCAAAGGTCTGGGTCAATTCGAGCGCTTTAAAGCCGCCAATGCGTTTAGGCAATTGATCGAAAACTGGCACGTGTCCGATTTTCATATTAATTCGGCTCGGGGACGTAAAGATGCAGCTGGCACTATCGAACATTTATCGGAAACCGGCGACAATTTGCCACTGGTTGCACGCTACCTGCACGAGCAGTATCCAGATGTTTTTCAGAAAATGCTAAGTATTATGGCAAAGCGAGTTCCCGGCATCAGTTCGGTCGAACCCAAGTTAATGGATGATGGTTATTTAACGCTTAAATTTCAGGATGGATCGTTCAAAACACCGTTTCTGGATCGATACGTATCCGACGGTACCATCAAGCTATTTGCCTACTTAGTATTGTTATATGACCCTAGCCCTCATCCCTTACTCTGCGTTGAAGAGCCGGAGAACCAGCTCTATCCACAGTTAATGGCGGAATTGGCCGAAGAGTTCAGAAGTTACGCAAACCGTGGCGGACAGGTGTTTGTTTCCACTCATTCACCGGATTTTTTGAATTCTACTGAACTGAACGAAGTGTGCTGGCTGGTGAAGAAAAATGGTTTTACCGAAATCCATCGCGCTAAGGATAATGCGCAAATTGCGGCCTATATGGAAGCGGGCGATCAGTTGGGTTACTTATGGAAACAAGGTTTCTTTGATGGGGTTGATCCGCAATGAAGGAATTGGTTTTTCTATTAGAGGAAGCGTCGGCGAAAGCTTTGCTCAAAACCTTGTTGCCGCGTTTATTAAGTGACGAAATTTGTGTTCGCTTAATCCCGTTTGAAGGCAAACAGGATCTGGAAAAGCAGTTGGTAAAACGCATTCGCGGTTATCAAAACCGTCATGCACGTTTTATCGTGATGAGAGATTTGGATAGCGATCCGAACTGCCAAGCATTGAAACAGCGGTTGATCAAACTCTGTCATGAAGCCGGAAAAGCTGAAAATTGCTTGGTGCGCTTGGCTTGCCGAGAGCTTGAGGCTTTTTATCTGGCTGATTTAGCGGCGGTCGAACGGGCGTTGGCGGTATCCGGACTGTCAAAAAAGCAAAACACGAGTAAGTTTCGCACACCGGATGCTTTGGGCAGTCCAAGTCGTGAGCTTAAACAACTGACTGGCCAAGTTTACGAAAAAATCGCCGGTTCACTGGCTATTGGTGAACATCTGGAATTGGATAATACGCGCTCACCTAGTTTTAAAAATTTGATAGCAGGCATTCGGCGCTTGGAACAGGAACTGTTGGTTGGCAATTTATGAATACATCATCACTCGTCCAAAAAGTCTGGAATTTCTGCCACACCCTGCGCGACGACGGCGTCGGTTATGGCGATTATCTGGAGCAACTGACTTATTTGCTGTTTTTGAAAATGGCACATGAATACGCGCAAGAACCTTACAACCGCGATACCCATATTCCAGAAGGTTACGACTGGGCCAGTTTGCACAGTAAGGTGGGTGAACCGCTGGAAGCGCATTATCTGGCGACACTACACAAGCTGGGAAATGGGCCGGGCATGTTGGGTGCAATCTTCTTCAAGGCGCAAAACAAGATTCAAGACCCAGCCAAGCTATCAAGGCTGGTGCAGTTGATTGATGCGGAAAGCTGGGTGGGTATGGATGCCGATACCAAGGGCGATTTGTACGAAGGTTTGCTGCAAAAGAATGCCGAGGATACCAAGAGTGGTGCAGGCCAATACTTTACGCCCCGCGCACTGATTCAGGCGATAGTAGAATGTGTGCGTCCCGAGCCGATGAAATCAATTGCCGATCCTGCTTGCGGTACCGGCGGATTTTTTCTGGGCGCTTACAATTGGTTAACCCGCACTGGCTCTGACAGCGGCTCTGGGCGGGCGGGATTGGATAAAAAACAGAAAGAATTTCTGCGGCACCAAACGTTTCACGGCAATGAGATCGTACCCAACACCCGGCGCATGTGCTTGATGAATTTGTTTTTGCATAATATAGGGGAACTCGATGGCGAGCCTTCTGTGGAGCGTGCCGATGCCTTGATTAGTGATCCGGGTAAACGTTTCGATTACGTGTTAGCTAATCCTCCCTTCGGTAAGAAGAGCAGCATGACCATTACCAATGAGGAAGGTGAGGAAGACAAAAACGCGCTAACTTACGAGCGGCAGGACTTTTGGGAAACCACCTCTAATAAACAACTCAACTTCCTGCAACACATTGTCACCATCTTGAAAGACACCGGCCAAGCCGCTGTAGTATTGCCAGACAATGTGTTATTTGAAGGCGGAGCGGGCGAGAAGATCCGCAAAAAATTGCTGGAGAACTGCGACGTACACACCTTGCTGCGACTACCCACCGGCATTTTTTATGCACAAGGCGTGAAGGCGAACGTGCTGTTTTTTGACGCCAAACCCAAAGATGGCAAGGTGCATACCAAAGGCGTGTGGATATACGATCTACGCACTAACAAGCATTTCACGCTGAAAACAAAAACGCTTAAACTCGATGATTTGCGGGATTTTATAACCTGCTACAACCCCGATAACCGCCATGAGCGCGAGGAATCCGAACGCTTCAAATACTTCACCTATAGCGAATTAATAAGCTGTGATAAAGCCAGTCTGGATATTTTTTGGCTCAAGGATGACACGCTCGACAATCTTGATGATCTGCCACCTCCTGATGTTTTACAGCAGGAAATCATCGAGCACCTTGAAGCTGCGCTTGCCTCCTTCCGGGATCTGGCGGTTGGACTTAAACCATAAAGCTTAATATTTTCCTAAGATTCAAGCTGCTTGATTCTCTCTATTCAAAGATTTAAGGAAAGGTTGAAATGAGTGTTATTGTTGCCAGCTGTTCTCTGGCCGAGTTGTTGTAAGTATTCAAGCCCCCTCGCTATGCTCTCCCCCTTTGAAAAAGGGGGGGAGCATAGCGAGGGGTTAGGGGGGATTTATCTAATAAAATCTCCGGCTATCCACGTAAGGCGGGACAATTTAAAATTAAGGAACGTGCATGAAATAACTTGACCATTTATATCCCCTCACCCCAACCCTCTCCCGAAGGGAGAGGGAGCAAGATGTCTAAGTTATTTCGTGCGTATTCCTAAGCCGTTTGTGGTGATCCTGTCGGCTATCCACTTTAGCCATTATAAAAATACTGGAGTTAGACCTGACAGGTTTATAAAACCTGTCAGGTCTGTCCCGTGTTAAGTTGGTAGCCCAATCTTCAAGTTTTTATTTATTGATTTTAAAAAATGATGTCGATAATTTTGTATAAAACGCTATTTTGTAAATTACATTAACCGATATGGCATTCATTTTTCAACGCGGTTTGATTATTTTGCTATCATGGTAACCGGTTTTTTGATTTTAGTACCCTATTACAGTCCTTGTACTAAAAGGCTGAGTAGTATTTTCGGGTCTTAATGGTGCGACTTATTTTTACCCAAAAACTATCGAACGTGCGAAAACAACAATTAAAGAGAACATTTTTAATGCACACAAGGTTATGTATCGCCATTTTTACGATTTTATATCGTTGATTAGGGGCGTTCAATAAAGCCTGTTCACTCTACAAGTTATCCATTTTAAATAATCTCTAAGGAGCTAGTCATGCTAGAACAATACCGCAAACATGTTGAAGAACGCGCCGCTGAAGGCGTTGTGCCTAAACCACTTGATGCAGGGCAAATGGCTGCTTTGGTTGATTTGCTTAAAAATCCGCCCAAAGGCGAAGAAGAATTTATTCTTAATCTGTTGGCTAATCGGGTTCCTGCCGGTGTTGATGAAGCCGCTTACATTAAAGCGGGTTTTCTGGCGGCCATTGCCAAAGGTGATGTCAGTTCACCTATTTTAACTGCCGCTGATGCGACAGAATTATTGGGTACCCTATTGGGCGGTTATAACATTACCCCCTTGATAGAGTTACTGGACAACCCTGCCCTAGCACCCATTGCCGCTAAAGGTTTGTCTCATACCTTATTGGTATTTGATGCGTTTCATGATGTT
Source organism: uncultured Methylococcaceae bacterium (assembly GCA_903873045.1). Classification (GTDB taxonomy): domain Bacteria; phylum Pseudomonadota; class Gammaproteobacteria; order Methylococcales; family Methylomonadaceae; genus Methylobacter_C. The sequence continues at coordinate 4,944 of CAIQND010000184.1, forward strand.
CAGGAAAAAGCCGATGCCGGTAATGACTTTGCCAAACAAGTGATTCAATCCTGGGCAGATGCAGAATGGTTTACCAGCAAACCACGCACGCCCGAAAAATTGACGGTAACCGTTTTTAAAGTAACCGGTGAAACCAATACGGACGATTTGTCACCTGCACCGGACGCATGGTCCAGACCGGATATTCCGTTACATGCCAAAGCCATGTTAAAAATGCCAAGAGAAGGCATTACCAATGCGGAGCTTCAAATTGAAGAGCTGCAAACTAAAGGCTTTCCCGTTGCTTATGTAGGGGATGTGGTGGGTACTGGATCATCCCGCAAATCAGCGACCAATTCCGTGTTATGGTTTATCGGTAATGACATTCCTTTTATACCCAACAAACGTGATGGCGGTGTTTGTATCGGTAGCAAAATTGCACCTATCTTCTTTAACACGATGGAAGATTCAGGCGCCTTACCGTTTGAATGTGATGTGACTCACCTGGCAATGGGTGATGTGATTGATATTTATGTTTATGAAGGCGTTATTAAACGTCATGCATGTTCTGAGTCCTTCGGCTCCGCTCAGGAGAACCTTGTCGAAGGGGATAGTGATGAAGTGATCTGCACATTTGCCTTAAAAACGGATGTTATTCTTGATGAAGTTCGTGCCGGTGGGCGTATTCCGTTAATTATCGGACGGGGATTAACTGACCGTGCGCGGAAAGCCTTAGGTCTGGAAGCGTCTACGGTCTTCCTGCGTCCGGTTGATGAAAAAGACAGCGGCAAAGGTTTTACCCTGGCGCAAAAAATCGTGGGCAAAGCCTGTGGCGTTACCGGCGTTCGTCCCAATACCTACTGTGAACCCCACATGACCACGGTTGGCTCGCAAGATACAACCGGCCCCATGACCCGTGACGAATTGAAAGATTTGGCCTGCTTAGGTTTTTCAGCAGATCTGGTGTTGCAATCTTTCTGTCATACCGCAGCTTACCCCAAGCCGGTTGATGTCGTTATGCAACATACCTTGCCGGATTTTATAATGAATCGCGGCGGCGTGTCTTTGCGCCCTGGCGACGGTATTATTCATTCCTGGTTAAACCGCATGTTGTTGCCGGATACCGTTGGCACCGGCGGTGATTCGCATACCCGCTTTCCACTGGGGATTTCTTTTCCGGCCGGCTCGGGTTTGGTGGCTTTTGCAGCCGCTACCGGGGTTATGCCACTGGATATGCCGGAATCGGTTTTGGTTCGTTTTACCGGTGAAATGCAGCCGGGTATTACGCTGCGTGATATGGTTAATGCCATTCCCTACGCTGCCCTACAGCGTGGATTGCTGACAATTGATAAAACCGGTAAGAAAAATGTGTTTTCCGGACGTATTTTGGAAATTGAAGGGCTACCCAATTTAAAGGTAGAGCAAGCGTTTGAATTATCAGATGCTTCAGCGGAACGTTCAGCCGGTGGTTGTACTATTCGTTTAAGTGAAGCGCCGATACGGGAATATCTAAATTCCAATGTCGCTCTGCTAAAATGGATGATTGCTGAAGGTTATGGCGATGTTCGCACCCTTGAGCAGCGCATTAAAAGCATGGAAGCGTGGCTGGCTAATCCAGTATTACTGGAACCAGACGCTGATGCAGAGTACTTTGAAATCATCGAAATTAACATGAGTGACATCAAAGAGCCGCTGTTAGCGTGTCCTAATGACCCGGATGACATAAAAACTCTTTCCGCTGTCGCCGGAACCAAGATTGACGAGGTGTTCTTGGGTTCTTGTATGACCAACATTGGTCATTTCCGCGCTGCCGGTAAGTTACTTGAGAAACAGAAAGGTGAACTGCCCACGCGTTTGTGGGTTGCACCTCCGACCAAAATGGATCAAACCCAATTAACCAAAGAAGGTTATTACAGCACCTTTGGTAAAGCGGGGGCAAGAATGGAAATGCCGGGGTGTTCGTTATGTATGGGTAATCAGGCACGGGTGGCAGAAAATTCTACGGTAGTATCTACCTCTACAAGAAACTTCCCTAACCGTCTGGGCAATGGTGCCAATGTCTATCTGTCTTCTGCTGAACTAGCAGCCGTGTGTTCAATTATGGGTAAAATCCCCACATTTGAAGAATATATGCACTACGCCGAACAAATCAGTGAAACAGCGGAAGATACTTATCGGTATTTAAATTTTAATCAGATGGAATAGAGCTTGAGTGAGCGTTTAACACTAATCGAAGTTACTTAAAGCCTTCTCCACTGGAGAAGGAGCAAAGTGACTTGTGTCCCAGGTAGCGGATGGGGGCTCGTATTAATAGATTATTCAGTGGCCAATTAATGTTGTTTTATGGTGCGCCGGATAAAAATAAACCTCATTTTGGACGCCGCACACCGCTATAGTGTTGTTGCCAATAGCGGTTTTTAAGGCTGGAAACCAGCACCCGTCCGGTATGCTGACTGGGCGCGTGAACAAACTGATCATTGTTGACATAAATGCCGACATGAGAAAATGAGTTGCCGTTGGTATTAAAGAACACCAGATCGCCGGAATGCACAGCATTTTTTGGAATTTGCGGTAAAGACAGCGCCATATCTTTTACTGTTCGCGGTAAGGTTATGCCCTGTTTTTCGTAGACATGCTTAACAAAGCCACTGCAATCAAAACCTTCTTCGGGGGAGTCTTTGCCATAATGATAAGGCGTTCCTTGCAGGCTCAGTGCATAGGCGCTGACTGATGACAGGCTTTGGTCGGCCGACTTTATTTCCGGGACGCTGGCGCAACCGGAAAATAAAATCACGGTTGCCGGCAACAGTATCCCGATAAAAAATTGATGGGCTGAGGTGTTCATAATCGGGCTTTGATACTCCCTATAATAGCCACTTGTTTTTAAGTTTCTGTTTGTTTAAGGCCAGCCATTGAATCGCAATGATTGGAATGGCCGACTCTATTTCGTTGTTTTCCACCATTTGATAGGCTTCATCAAAATCCACGGCACGCACCAATATATCTTCGTCTTCGTGATCCAATCCATGAATGCCGCCAATATGAGTGCTATCCACTTTGCCACAGAATAAAGTGATGCGTTCTGATGCGCCGCCGGGTGTAGTATAAAACTCGTTAATCACCAGCAATTCCTGAATTTCGCAGCCGGCCTCTTCCAAGGACTCCCGGTAAGCAACTTCTGTTGCGGTTTCACCTTCTTCTATGGCACCGGCAACAATTTCTACCAGCCAGGCTCTATCCGGTTGCAAAATGGCACCGGCCCGGAATTGTTCTATTAATATGACTTTATCGGCATGAGGGTCATACAATAATACGGCAACACAACTGCCGCGTACAAATAATTCACGACTTATTTCCGGACTCCAGCCACCGGCATATAAGGTATGTTTAAAGCGGTATTTTTCCATGCGGAAAAAACCCGAGTAAAGGATTTCTTTGTCAATAATTTCAAATTGTTTGGTCACTATTTTTCCTGGTAGGAGACTTTATAAATAACACCCAGCTTATCATCACTGATCAACAGGCTGCCATTCGGTAAGGTTAATATATCCACCGGACGTCCCAGCACCTTGCCGTCAGGGGTTAACCAACCGCTGATGAAGTCCTGTTCTGAAATGGCGTTGCCCTGATTAAATTTAACTAAAGCAACCCGATAGCCTTGCGGCTCGGTTCGATTCCAGGAACCATGCTGCGCGACAAATAACTGGTTTTTGTATTCAACCGGAAATTGCTTGCCCTGATAAAAGCGTATTCCTAACGGTGCAATATGGGCTTTAAATTTCCAGGCGGGTGCGGTAAATTGCGAGCATTTTTTATCGGCCGCTAATTCAGGGTCAGGAATGTCGCCGCCATGACAGTAGGGATAGCCAAAATGTTCTCCTTTAACAGACCCGTGATTAAGTTCATCCGGTGGCATATCTTCACCTAAATAGTCCCGACCATTATCGGTAAAAAACAAGGCATGGGTTTCGGGTTGCCAATCAAAACCAACGGTGTTTCTGATACCCTTAGCAATAATTTCAAAGTCACTGCCGTCCGGATTTAATCTGACCAGCGAGGCGTAAATGTCTTTATCAGGATTACAAATATTGCAGGGCGCACCAACGGCGGTGTACAGCTTGTTGTCAGGGCCAAAACGCAAATATTTCCAGCCATGATGTTTGTCGGAAGGAAATTGGTCAAAGATGACCACCGGCGTGGGTGGCTTGGCTAGTTGTTGGATAATATGGTCAAAACGGATAATGCGATTAATTTCTGCGACATAAAGCGCCCCGTCTTTATAGGCTACGCCATTGGGCATCGTTAAATTACTGGCAATGATATGGCGCTGTTCGGCGATACCGTCATTATTGCTGTCTTGTACAGCATAGACGCTGCCTTCTGCGCCGGTACCGACAAAGACCACGCCGTTATCGCCCAAGGCCAAGCTGCGTGCATTGGGTACGTTATCGGCATAAACGGCTATTTTAAATCCCTCCGGTAAATGCAGTTGTTTTAACACCGCCTGATGATCGACCGATTCTGCCAAAGCCAGGCAGGTGTTGAGTAAAAGTAAGGAAAGTAGAGTTTTTTTAAAAAAATACACGGCAATGACCTTTAATAAATAAACGTTGCGGTATATTATCATTCTTATGGAGGGTTGGAATGTGTTATTCAATCACCATATTAGTTTTATCATCAATTTACCGGAGGCTATTACCATGATGCGAATTTTTCTTTTTCTGGCAACCAATGTGGCAATCATGGTTGTTGTTAGTATTATTTTTAATCTTTTAGGCTTAAGCGGCACTTTAGATGCACAAGGTATTGATCTTAATCTTAATGCTTTGTTGGTTATGTCAGCCGTGATTGGCATGACCGGCTCAGTGATTTCTCTGGCCATGTCCAAATGGTCTGCAAAACGGGCGATGGGCGTGCAGGTGATTGAACAGCCACAAAACCAGACTGAACGTTGGTTACTGGATATTGTGGCTAAACAGGCTCGTTTGGCCGGAATTGGAATGCCTGAAGTGGGTATTTTTCAAACCCCCGAGGCCAATGCCTTTGCTACCGGAATGAATAAAAACAGCGCACTGGTTGCGGTGAGCACCGGTTTGTTGCAAAACATGAATACTGATGAAGTGGAAGCGGTGGTGGGTCATGAAATAACGCATATTGCCAATGGCGATATGGTGACCATGGCTTTAATGCAAGGGGTAGTGAATACTTTTGTGTACTTTTTTGCAACGATCATTGGTCATTTTGTTGACCGTGTTGTTTTTAAAACCGAACGCGGTTATGGCCCCGCTTATTACATCACCCAAATGCTTGCACAAGTTGCCCTGGGTTTTCTGGCATCTATGTTGGTTATGTGGTTTTCTCGTTATCGGGAGTTTAAAGCCGATGCCGGTGGTGCAAAATTAGCCGGCCCCGAAAAAATGATAGGCGCTTTACGTGCCTTGCAACGTGGACAAGAGGCGCATGACCTGCCTGGACAATTAGCGGCCTTTGGCATTAATGGCGGTGGCGTGAGTCGATTGTTTATGAGTCATCCGCCTTTGGAAGAGCGTATTGCCGCGTTACAAAATCGCCGTTAAGCCCTTAAATATTTTTACCACGAAGCCTGCCCTGAGCGAAGTCGAAGGGATACGAAGAGCACGAAGAAGTAAAATTTCTTGCCCTTCGGAACGTGCATGAAATAACGTGACCATTTATATCCCCTCACCCCAACCCTCTCCCGAAGGGAGAGGGAGCAAAATGTCTAAGTTATTTCGTGCGTATTCCTTCGTACTGACGCGTGACGGGGTTTGCAGTCCAGTCCAGTCCACTCACGTTTTGAAAGTTATTGAAGTTTTCAAATGTTTCGGTCGGAGTTTGCAAACCATACGCACCAAGCGGCTACCCATTTTAGGCGGGACACTTTTGACTATGAACAATCACAAAGCCATTTGCCAAAATCCCGTTAGGGATTAAATAGGGATAGAAAAAACATGTCAAGAAAATATCCCGTCCCATACGGGACGGAATAACACATACGTTCATATTTTCTACCCATATTTTGTGTCTAACGGCACAGGATTTATCGTTCAATTTTATACCAATATCCCATTATTCGCTCTTTGGGAGTACTTATTCAGTCCCCCTCTTTGAAAAAGAGGGGGACTGAATACTTACTAAAAATTTACTTTTTTACCTGTCCGTTAGCATCCGTCTCAGCAAGCACCCGAACTTCGAGAGGCCCATTGGTATCGATATGGATATCCCGTTGCGGAAAGGCAATAACTATACCCTGCTCGGTCATCGTTTTGTAAATCATATAACGCAGGTCACTAGCGATGGTTTTCCAGGATACCTCGGGGTTGATTTCGACCCAAATATACAAACCGAAAAGCAAGGCATCGCTGCCGAAATCCTCAAATAATACCTGAGGCACGGGATTAGCCAGCGTCAATCCATGTCGCTCCGCAATATCAAGCAGCAGATCGGTGGCCTCTTTTACCGGTGAACCATAAGCAATGCCGACATTAACCACGATACGTACCGATCGGCTACTCAGTGTCCAATTGGTAACGTTCTGTTCAATAAAAGTGCTGTTGGGAATCACCGTTTCAATGCCGTTTGCATCGATAATATGCGAACTCCGCACCCCAATATCCAAAACACGCCCACGAATACTACCCACTTCAACAACATCACCCGGCCTGAAGGGTCGTTCAAACAGCAGCATAAGCCCACTGATCAGGTTTTTGAGCATATTTTGCATCCCAAACCCTGCCCCGATAGCCAACGCTCCCCCCATAAAGGCAAATATCGTTAAGGGAATCCTGACCACCAACATGCTCAATACCACCAAGAGCAAGACTTCAAGAAACAATATCCAACGCCAGGCAATCCGGGCAAGACTTGCATCCATACCCAATCGGGTCACTGCCAACCGTTCGATCAAACGAGCCACACGGACAGCGATCCAGTAACCCACAATCAGAATAGCTAAAGCCGTCACGACCTTATCGACGGTGATACTGCGTTTTCCACTAATTAACTGGCCATCAACAACCAAGGTGTCCTGCGCAGCGAAAAGTTCGAATTCCCAGATTTGTGACGCAAAGTCGCAAGTCATCAGCCACGCTTCCGTAAGGTAATCGGTAAATGACTTAACCCGAAAACGCTCGTCCAGTTCTTGCTTGCAACGCTCCAGCAAGCTTTCGGTTGCTTCAATTGTCCCCAGCAAGCGCGACCATAAAACTACTTGATTAAGATCAAGATTTCTTAACACATCCCCCAAGGTATCAGAACCGGTCACTGTAGAATCCCGCTCTTCAACAGACTGACTGGTAACCCGTGTCAATACACGATGACGCTGCTGATTGACATAATCGTGAACCACTTTTAGAATCACCTCATTCTGGACAATCTTGTCATAAACGTCGCCGGCTTTTTCACGGTCAGTCACCTTGGCATAAGCCCAGCGATAATTCCATATATCTCGCTGCATTTGCAGGTAAACCAGTATCCTGTTGAGAACCTGCAATTTAATATCGGCATTATTACGCTGCGCCTCGCGTATCTGATCAATCTGTCCGAGCTCTATACCTTGCGGTTGAGGTGTTTTAGCAGAGGGGCTTAAGACTGGCTTTTCTTGTTGACCTGGACTATTCTCAAGATCAAGCACTGCGGCTCCGAGCTTAAGCTCGGCAATGATCTGTTGGCTTTCAGTTTCGATATTTTTCTGCACCTGATCAATGTCTTGCTGAGTCAATTCCATACGCTCTGATAACACACCCAGCTGCTTGTTACCCAGTTGCAGTTTTGCCTGAGTTTCCAGTAATTCTTCATGAACTGACTGTCTTTCAATCTGAAATCCCAAGGCACGTGCCAAATCGATCTGATTTTGTAATATCAGTAAATCACGTCCCCTGCCCAAACTGGCTTGCTGATTCGGTGAATTTTTAGCCTGCTCTACCGCTTCGTCAGCCTGCCTTAGCTTTACTGTAGAATTCTCGACAATGTTTATTATCTGCATGTCCACTTGGTCAAGCGTTAACAGCCAGGACTTAAGCTCATCTATCCGGCTACCGAGTCTGGTAATAGTTGCTTTCAGCTCATCTGCCCTGAGAAATGGATGGGGAGACGGCTCACTGAATCCAGACCAGTTTGCAGCTTGATATTCCAGCTCAAGACGCTGCTGCTGAATGATCTGTAAGCTCGCCAAACGAGCAAGCTGTCCTTTATAAATAAATGCAAGCTGCTTGATATTTAAGCGCCGGGCAAATATATCTTCGTCTTCAGGCAATCTGGAAGTCGATGATCCATAAACAGCTTCCGGCGGCATGAGAGCCAGTTGATCGCTGGTTGCGGCAAGTTTTTTCTTAATATCTTCAATAAGTGCTGCCGAATCAATCACGGAAGGTGCCGAAACCGGCTTCCCGGTTGATTGTTGTAATATCCCGTTGAGCAATGTGGAAGCCGGCGTAGCCGAAACAGAAACAGTGGCTAACATCAGCAACAATAAAAGGCTTAATAAAACCCGATTGACCTTAAAATAGGCCGGGTTAAGATCAGGGCAACCGCTCATCATGCGGTGATTTTTTAGTGTGCCATGCATTATTAATCACCTCTCATGAAATAAAATCGGTACTGATTAGTTTATCGCGCCAAACCAAAATTGATCCCGCCTTGCAGGGCAAAATACTTA
>CAIQND010000185.1 GCA_903873045.1 uncultured Methylococcaceae bacterium
AATGCGATCTTCAGGAATTTGCTGTTTTAAATCCAGGGTGGTTTGCAATGCGGTTTCAAAGGTGCGCAAGTTGCGGTTGTTAATACCGATTAATCGGGTATCCAGTTTAAGCGCCCGTTGCAGTTCTTCGGCATCATGAACCTCAACCAGCACATCCATACCCAATTTGGTGGCGGTATCTGACAGCTCATGCATCAGCTCATCTTCAAGGGCTGCAACAATCAGCAAAATACAATCGGCACCCAAGGCACGGGCTTCATAGATTTGATAAGCATCAATCATAAAGTCTTTTCTTAATACCGGCAGTGGACAGCACTCTCTGACCATTTGCAAATACGCTTCCGAGCCCTGAAAAAATTCTTTATCCGTTAATACCGATAAACAGGTGGCCCCATTCATGGCGTAATCCTGACCGATAAGTACCGGCTGAAAATTTTCCCTAATCACGCCTTGGCTGGGTGATGCTTTCTTGATTTCGGCAATAATCGCCGGTTTTTTCTTCAATACCTTGTCTTGGATAGCCTTATAAAAGCCACGCGGACGCTCTACACCACCGGCAATTTCTTCAAGATTGGCTATCGACATACCGGATTTGCGTCTGGCGACTTCTTCGGCTTTTTTTGCCAGGATGGTTTTTAAAATGTCAGGGGTATTAGTCATGTTTATGGGTTAATTCGTTAAGGTTTGAATAAGCGATTAATGCGTCGAGTTTGGCTCTTGCCCCGCCATTGGCGATAACTTGCCGAGCCTTTTGTATACCCGAAGCCAGTGAATCCGTAATATTTGCTGCATAAATGGCAGCGCCTGCATTTAACAGCACAATATCCAGTGCTGCTCCGGCTTGGTTATCCAGCACTGACTTTACCATCACCAAGCTGGATGCTGCACCGTCAACGGCTAAATCATTAAGACTGGCGCGTTTAAAACCAAACTGTTCCGGGGCAATGGTATAGGTAGTGACTTGGTTATTTTTAAGTTCTGCAATAGTGGAAGCGGAAGCAATGCTGATTTCATCCAGGCCGTCATCCGCATTGACGACTAAAACGTGCTGGCTACCCAGTTTTTTTAAAACCTGTGCCAGCGGTTCGACCCACTCTTTTGCAAAGACACCGATTAACTGGTTGGGCGCACCGGCTGGATTGGATAAAGGGCCTAATAAATTAAACAGGGTTCTGACGCCCATTTCTTTACGCACATTAATGGTGTGCTTCATGGCACCGTGATGCTTGGGGGCAAATAAAAACCCGACACCTATTTCATTAACGCACTGCGTCACTTGTTCTGCATTTAAATTCAGATTAACGCCCGCCGCTTCCAGCAAATCCGCACTGCCGCAACTGCTGGACACAGAGCGATTGCCGTGTTTGGCAACTTGCCCACCCGCCGCTGCCACCACAAAAGCGCAAGTGGTGGAAATATTAAACGTATTCGCGCCATCGCCACCGGTACCGCAGGTGTCAATAACATGCTCGCCGGTGATGGTTACTTTGCTGGCTAATTCTCGCATCACTTCAACAGCGGCCGCAATCTCGTCGATGGTTTCGCCTTTGCAACGCAACGCAATTAAAAAACCGCCGATTTGTGCATCCGTCGCTTTGCCTGACATAATCAAACGCATCACCTCGCGCATTTCATCGACGATCAGGTTTTGTTTATCCAGCAGTTTTTGTAACGCTTTTTGTATGTGCATTTTAAATAAATCCAGGGGAATATTTTCGACAAATCACTAATCCACCTATCTCGCTACCAAAGGGAATTTTTCAGGGTGTTTAATCATTTCCACAGTCAAATCCACATCAATCTTTGACCAATAAAAATGTCCGTTAGAGATTTCTTCAACCTCGATAATGGCATTCACCGGCTGGTTTTTAAACCAGGGAAAATCCTGATACGGCATGAACAGCTCCTCTTGACCCGTCAATAGCCATACACCATGACTGGAAATATGGGTTATCTCAACCGGAAAAATGTTGTCGCCATGCGCTAACGAGTTCATCATAATGCTTCTCTACAAGTGTTTCGATATTGTTGAGTTGTTTTTTTGAATACTGGCAATTATTAGCCCGTTCGATTTTAGGTTCCAGCCAAAATTTGGCCTCGCCATCTCCGGATACAATATGAACATGCATGCGTAGTTCTTCTCTGGAAAAGAAAAAGAACCGGTATCCACTCTCTTTAAATACCGTTGGACTCACCTTTCCAAAAAATTCCTCAGCAAATCGTGCCCATGCTCAGTCAAAATCGATTCCGGATGAAATTGTACGCCTTCGATATCCAGGGTTTTATGCCTGACGCCCATGATTTCATCCAAATTACCTGCATCATCCTGTGTCCACGCCGTAATTTCCAGACAATCCGGTAACGTGGCCTGTTCGATAACCAGAGAATGATAACGGGTTGCGGTGAACGGATTAGACAAGCCTTTAAACACGCCAAGATTGTGATGATGAATCAGTGACGTTTTGCCGTGCATGATATGTTTGGCATGGATAACATGGCCGCCAAAGGCATAACCGATACTTTGATGTCCCAGGCAAACGCCCAGAATAGGATATTTGCCGGCAAATTTTAAAATAGCTTCAACCGATACACCGGCTTCTTTGGGTGTACAAGGGCCGGGGGAAATGACGATTTTATCCGGAGCCAACTTTTCTATATCCGCAACCGTCACCTGATCATTACGCACAACCGTAACATTCGCACCCAGTTCGCCAAAATACTGCACCAGATTATAAGTAAACGAATCGTAATTATCGACCATGACTACGTTAATTTCCCCCTTTGACAAAGGGGGGGTAGGGGGGATTTTTATTAAGCTCATGCCTGTTCTCCTTCCAAGCCTGCTTCGGCCATACTGACGGCACGAAATATAGCGCGGCCTTTGTTCATGGTTTCATCCCATTCGTTTCTGGGTACAGAATCGTAAACGATACCGGCACCCGCTTGTATATGTAACCGTTTGTCTTTAATAACAGCGGTTCTAATGGCAATGGCGGTATCCAAATTTCCGGACCAGGCGATATAACCAACAGCACCGGAATAAACGCCGCGTTTTACAGGCTCCAGTTCATCAATAATTTCCATTGCGCGTATTTTTGGCGCACCGCTAACCGTTCCTGCCGGAAAAGTGGCCGCCAGTACATCAAAGGCATTTTTACCTTGCTGAAGTGTTCCGGTGACATTGGAAACAATGTGCATCACATGAGAATAGCGTTCGACGATCATTTTATCGGTCAATTGTACCGTGCCTATTTCAGCAACACGCCCCGCATCATTGCGGCCTAAATCAATCAGCATTAAGTGTTCCGCCAGTTCTTTTGGATCAGCCAATAATTCGTGTTCAAGAGCAATATCCTGTTCAGGCGTTGCACCGCGCCTTCGGGTTCCGGCAATCGGGCGCACCGTCACGGTATTATCTTCCAGTCTGACCAATATTTCCGGTGACGATCCAACGATATGAAAATCATCCAGATTCAGGTAAAACATGTAAGGTGATGGATTTAAGCAGCGTAAGGCGCGGTATAAATTCAGCGGCGAAGCGGTATAAGGAATGGACAGGCGCTGCGATAAAACCACCTGCATAATGTCGCCATCGGTAATGTAGTCCTTGGCTTTTAATACGGCCTCTTCAAAACCTTGCTGGGTAAAGCCGGAGACAAAATCAGCCTCTTCAACCGTGCAAGGGTTGGCATGTTTTTGGGGTTTGGCTTGCAGGTCGCGCAATTTGACCGCCAGTTCAGAGACTCGCGCCACCGCACGCTGATAGGCATCGGTTTCTTCCGGGTTGGCATGAGTCAACAGCAATACTTTGCCGGACAGATTATCAAACACCAGAATTTCTTCTGACACCATCAGCAAAATATCAGGGCATCCCAGCGGGTCGGGCTTTTCTGTTCCACGCAAACGCGGTTCAATATAACGAATGGTTTCATAGCCAAAATAACCAACCAGACCGCCATTAAAGCGAGGTAAATCAGCAATGTCGGGCACGTTATAACGCTGCTTGAAATGCTCAATCCAGACGAGTGGATTGTCGTGGGTTACGGTTTCCAGCAAAACGCCGTCTTTTTCTACCCGAATTTGAGTGCCGTTGATTTTAACGACTGTTTTACAGGGCAGCCCTATAATGGAATAACGCCCCCATTGTTCACCACCGTGAACCGACTCAAATAAATAGGAATACGCGCCATCAGCCAATTTCAGATAAGCACTTAAAGGCGTATCCAAATCAGCCAAAACTTCGCGGCTCACCGGAATACGGTTGTAGCCTTGTTGGGCCAGGTGATTAAATTGTTCTAGGGTCATGGTGGTTTTGTTATTCTATGTGTCTTTAAAGTATCATAGGTTGACGTTTTTATCGTTAACCAACAGATTGAAGTTGCGTGGATTTTATCCCCAATTAATAGTTAAATCCCGATGCGAATCCGCACAATCTTTAAGATATAAGTTAATCAAGCTTTGATAAGGAATCCCTTTTTTCTCTGCGAGCTCTTCAAAATACCGAGTCGTTCCTTCATCCAAACGAATAGTAATCTGTTTTTTTAACTTTTTTGTATATGGATTCGGTATGGAATCAGAAAAATCATAATTATCACGCATTACGAAACCCCTCATATTGTTTTTGTTCTGATTTATTGGCTTTACGCGCTGAAATAATCCTGAGCTGTTTGCCCGTTTTTCTATAACAGTGACAAACTAATAAAAGCCTTAACTGATTACTAAATCCTAATAGTAGAAAACGATCTTCTTCCTGTGAAGAGTCAGGGTCTGCAACTAAACGCGCATAATTATCATAAAACACTGTTTTTGCTTCCGTAAAAGAAACGCCATGTTTTTGTTGATTAGTTAAAGCTTTATTTTCATCCCAGGTAAATTCTAGCGCTTTCATCAATACCTTTTAATAGTTTACAGATCGGTAGAATTGTTGGCAAATATGAGATAATCCCAAGTCTCCACTCTCTGGATTTCGTTTTTCTCCATAGAAGATCACTTGCTGGATTTTTATGAGCCGCCCCGCATTTTTTGTTCAATTGAGAGAAGGGTATTTTGTATTTCTCGCTCTTTCAATTCAGGATCAATATCCTGAATGTACTCAATAGCTGAAAAATCATCGCCTCTTCTTCTATTTTGAGGTGGTTCAAGAGCCTCAATTAGCAGAGCTTCAAGCGTTCCGACCAAGCTGGCAAGTGAAGTATTGAGAGTCGTTTCGCGTAGATTACCTTCTTGGGTTACATCAAGAAGACCAAACCACGAAAAACGATTCCAGCGACTGCCTAACCGATCAATAGTATGTTCATACATTCGTTTGCCTAAAGGGCGATCAATAGATCGTCCAACATACACTACGGTATGATTATCATAAAGAATGTAAATACCTTTTTGTTTGCCAAAATTTACAGGCTTGGAAAGTGCCTGTTGCTTGCCGAACATTTTAGGATCATTGCGCCATACAACAAGGTCGCGTTGCCAATACATACCGAAAGAATGAATGATAGAATCGGAAGCCTCCTCTTCTGAAGCTGCAATATTCTCCGTGGTTTTTTCTTTTTTAACTGTCCCGAGAACTGATGTTTTAGCTTTCAGAGTGAATATTCCTTTACCAATACGAACAAATGGCGATCTATCACCCTCGTGCTTGATTGATGCCGATATTTGAGCATTCACTGTTGCCGCTGGCGTTGCGCCATCAGTTTCGTAATAACCACGAGACAGAATTTGCTCTGAAATTTCCGCGTAATGTAGCGGTGTGTCAGTTTCTCCAAGCACCTTCTTTATGGCTTCTTTCCATGATTTCTCCAAAATGCACTCCCAAAAACTGTAATGCAGACCCGACCCAAAGCCAGGTAGGATGGGTAGAGGCAACAGCCGAAACCCATCATAATCAATAAATCGATGAGATGGGTTTCGCTATCGCTCTACCCATCCTACAAAGCTAAACTAAACGGCCAAAGCCAATTCTGCACGCATTTCGTCAATGACTTTTTTGTAATCTGGCTGGCTAAAAATCGCTGAACCGGCGACAAACGTATCAGCACCGGCTGCTTTAATGGCGCGAATGTTGTCGACTTTTACGCCGCCGTCAATTTCCAGACGAATATTAAGACCACTGTCGTCAATCCGCTTTCTGACCAGCTTTAATTTATCCAACGCTGAAGGAATAAATGATTGACCGCCAAAGCCCGGGTTAACAGACATTAATAAAATCATGTCCAGCTTGTCCATCACATAATCCAGATAATGCAGTGATGTGCCCGGGTTAAATACCAATCCGGCTTGGCAACCGCAATCTTTAATCAATTGCAGGGTGCGGTCGATATGCACAGAGGCTTCAGGATGGAAAGTAATGATGCTGGCACCGGCTTTGGCAAAATCAGGAATCAAACGGTCAACGGGTTCAACCATCAAATGCACGTCAATCGGTGCCGTTACGCCGTGTTTTCTTAAGGCTTCACAAACCAAAGGCCCGATGGTCAGATTGGGCACGAAATGATTGTCCATCACATCAAAATGTACAACATCAGCGCCATCAGCTAAAACTCTATCAACGTCTTCGCCTAATTTGGCAAAATTGGCTGAAAGTATGGAGGGAGCAATCCAGTTTTTGTTCATTTTCTGTTCCTCTGCGTAAAA
>CAIQND010000186.1 GCA_903873045.1 uncultured Methylococcaceae bacterium
AAAGCAATTATTGTTAACTTAATTAACGAGTAACAGAGACAAAGAATGGCCGCATATCCCCGAGCAGAACTTGAAGAAATGGTTGAACGTTGGTTGCAAGCCAATCGTGACGCTGAAAAAGAAGGTAACTGGCCCAAGTATTTGGGTGCCATGTACACCGACGATGCAGAATATCGCTGGAATATTGGCCCCAATGAAGAATTTGTAGCGCGTAGCCGTAAACAGATAGAAGAATGGGCTTTAGGCGTTCAAATGGAAGGCTTTGAAGATTGGCGCTATCCCTATCATCGTATTTTAATTGATGAAAAACAAGGCGAAGTGATAGGCTTGTGGCGTCAAGTATCGCCTGCACTCCGTGAAGATGGTACGCATTATGAAGTTGCCGGCATAGGCGGTTCCTGGTTTCGTTATGGCGGTGATTATAAATGGGAATGGCAACGGGACTTTTTTGATTTGGGTAATGTGAAAGCCTTGTTTTTTGAACTGGCTGCCGATGGCAAACTTGACCCGGCGGTAAAAAGAAAAATAGGCAAGTTGGCCAAAGGACAATTGCTGCCCGGTCACGAGCGTTTACGCTGTCAACCCGGTCTCTTTAAAAAGTTGAAAGGGTTTATGGCAATGGTGCGTATTGCCTTGTTTGACAAATAAAAAGGGTAGCTACTCATCTGTCAGCCGTAAAAAAATAGAACGCGGATGATACGGATTTGACTGATAAACACGGATAATAAAAGTTTTTTAAGTTGATGAAAATATCGATAAACACTTAAGGTATTTTTCAACTTAAAATAAAATCTGTTGAAATCCGTTTAATCAGTGTTCTATGATTGAAGCCAATATCTACTAAGTAGTTACTGAAAACGTACTATTTTTTGACTAAATTAAACCTGATAACTATTAATGCTTAAAGTAAAATCTAGCTGGAAAAATTGGCAACTACTGACTGAAAAGGGTCGGCATATTTGGGCATTTAAGCCACAATCAAAGGTCATTAATGAACATTTAAAAAATGTCGATGACATTTCAGACCAGGAAATAGCACAGTTTTTTGAAGATTTTCAGTTTGATAAATTCACCAATCCTAATTCCGGCGATAAGGTTTATCGATACGCTGCCATTAACGCGAAGTTTAAGGAATTTGCAGGACAAATTCCGCAAGCAGACCATCCCGAGGCACAAAAAGTCACCGATGCGGTCATCAAAGGCATTAACTATTTTTCTTGTTTGCAAAGTGACGAAGGTCATTGGCCAGGTGATTACGGCGGCCCATTATTTCTTTTACCCGGCTTACTGATAGCCTCTTATATTTCTGATACGCCGTTTCCCAAAGCGCATCGGGAAATGATGAAGATTTACTTGTTTAATCATCAAAATAAAGATGCCGGCTGGGGCATGCATATTGAAGGTGAATCGACTCTCTTTGGCACAGTTATGCAATACGTGTCATTGCGTATTCTGGGGGTCGATAAAAATCATGAACAATTAATCACTGCGAGGGCGTGGATCAAAAACAATGGCGGCGCAACCGGCATCCCCTCTTGGGGCAAGTTTTATCTGTCCATTCTAAATTGTTATGACTGGCAAGGCTTTAACAGCCTGTTTCCTGAAATGTGGTTGTTCCCCAAATGGTTGCCGATACATCCTTGGCGCTACTGGTGTCATAGTCGCATGGTGTACTTGCCCATGGCTTATTGTTATGCCCAGCGCATTAAAGCGCCAGAAAACGAGCTGATTTTGTCCTTAAGGGATGAACTTTATAACGATGATTTTACGGCGATTAACTGGCCAAAACAGCGTAATGTAGTTTGCGAAAAAGATTGTTACACTACGCTATCTCCGGTACTGAAGTGGATGAACTTTTTTACCAATCACTATGAAAAAGTCAAATGGCCCTGGTTAAGAAAAAAAGCCACTGACTATATTTTAAAATATCTCAATGCGGAAGATGAGCAAACCGAATACCTTGATATAGGGCCGGTTAATAAAGCCATTAATTCTATTTGTATCTGGCATGCCTACGGCAAAGATTCAGAGCAATTTAAAAAGCATGTGGCGCGTTGGTACGATTATTTGTGGGTTGCTGAAGATGGCATGAAAATGAGCGGCTACAACGGCTCACAGCTTTGGGATACCGCTTTTGCAACCCGTGCGCTACTGGAAAGTGATTTGGGCGCGTTATTTCCTGAAACATTGGCAAAAAGTTATCAGTTTATCGAATTGTCGCAAATTAACGCCGAGCATTCCACACATGCCGAGTTTTTCCGTCATCCCATGATCGGTAGTTGGCCTTTTTCAACCGCTGAACAAGGCTGGCCGGTCGCCGATTGTACCGCCGAGGGTTTAAGCGCCACTTTGGCGCTGCATCATTCAGGTCTGGTTAAACCGGTCATTGATGGGCAACGTATCAAACAAGCGGCCGATATTATCCTTTCTTATCAAAATACCGATGGAGGCTGGGCCACTTACGAATTAACGCGTGCGCCCAAATGGTTGGAAAAACTTAATCCCTCTGAAGTGTTTGCCGATATAATGATAGATTATTCATGGACGGAATGTACCGCCGCGTGTGTTATTGCTTTACTGGAGCTTCAGGAAGTTTATCCTGACTTTAAAAATAGCGAAATACGCAAAGCAATAAGTGCAGGCATTGATTTTATTCTTAAGCAGCAAAAGACCGATGGTTCGTGGTATGGTGGTTGGGCGGTTTGTTTTACTTACGCTACCTGGTTTGGCGTAGAAGCGCTCAGCAAAGCCAAGGGTAAAGGTTATTATGACGACACAATTATAGTGGGCAGTATCAATAAAGCCTGTGTCTTTTTAGTGGGTAAGCAAAAAACTGATGGAGGCTGGGGTGAAACTTTCGAATCTTGTTCTAAACTGGTTTATAGTGAGGCAGTTAAATCTCAAGTGGTTAATACTGCATGGGCACTGTTGACCTTAATGGCCGCTGATTTTGCTGACAAAAAAGCCATTGCAGCGGGTATAAAGGTCTTGTTGAGCAGGCAAACCGATCTTGGTGATTGGTCACAGGAAAATATTTCAGGGGTTTTTAATTATAACTGTATGATAACCTACGCTAACTATAGGAATATATTTCCTGTCTGGGCGTTGAGTCGATATTATAGGCAGACTATTCAGGGATGATAAGACAATCAACGCAGTTTAAAGTATTTGTATCAAGTAGCCCACTATGAAATCAGAATTTGACATTTGCATTATCGGCGCAGGCATGGCCGGTGCCACCATTGCCGCATATCTCGCCCCCAAAGGCGTTAAGATTGCGTTAATTGATCATTGCTATAAAGAGAAAAAACGTATTGTCGGCGAGTTGTTACAGCCGGGAGCTGTGTTGTCGCTTGAGCAAATGGGGCTTGGGAATTTGCTGGAGGGTTTTGATGCGCAGCCGGTTGATGGGTATTCATTGTTGCAAGGCGATGAAAAAATAACCATACCGTATCCGGATCACTATAAAGGTATGGGGTTGCATAATGGCCGATTTTTGCAGAAAATCAGAGCCTCTGCCCTGCACAATGAATCGGTTACGCAAATCCATGGCAAGGCCTTGCAACTACTGGAAAATGAGCGACATGAAATTATTGGCGTTAGTTACCGGGAGTCGCTTACGTCCGAGATAAAGTCTATTTACGCCCCCTTAACCATTACCAGTGATGGCTTCTTTTCAAATTTTAGGGATGAGCTCAGCAATAATAAAAAAAGCGTAACGTCTTATTTTATAGGCTTGATTTTAAATGACTGTGATATGCCTTTTCCAAAACATGGCCATGTGTTTTTATCAGGACCAACGCCGTTTATTTGTTATCCAATTTCCAAGCACGAAGTCAGGCTTTTAATCGATTTTCCGGGTGATCAGTTGCCTAGAAAATTGTTGTTACAAGCCCATTTGGATGCCAATGTAACACCGTATATCCCCGAATCTATGCTTGACAGCTACGAGAAAGCTATGCAGGAAGGTGGTTTTAAAGTGATGCCCAATCATTATATGGCGGCAAAACCTATTATCCGCAAAGGGGCCGTGATGCTGGGTGATGCACTTAATATGCGGCATCCGTTAACCGGTGGCGGCCTGACGGCGGTATTTTCTGACATACAAATATTGAGTGCGCATTTATTGGCGATGCCTGATTTTTATAATACCGATTTAATTCACGACAAAATCGAAGCCTATTACTGTGATAGGCAACACGCCAATGCTAATCTCAATGTGCTTGCCAACGCGTTGTAT
>CAIQND010000187.1 GCA_903873045.1 uncultured Methylococcaceae bacterium
CGCCATAAAGGGTCAAAAAATGACTTATCGTGCGCCCGGCGTACCGCTGAGAATTTATTACTACTCTATTTTACCGGTTCCCAATGATCAGATTATGCTGATTATGGAGGATGTCACCGAGCAGGTGCGCCTGTCTGAAGAGGTGCGTCGCGTTGAGCGGCACCTAGCGTCAGTCGTCGAAAGTGCCAGTGATATTGTGCTGTCGACCGATATTGACGGGCGCATCTTAACGTGGAATTCAGCGGCGGAAAAGCAATCCGGTTTAACGACACAGGAAGTTCATGGTGTCTTCTTTTATGATCTCTGTGACACCAATCAAAAACAGGCGGTACGGCTGATTTTTCAGCGTATGAAAGTCAGCAATGAGCCGCATACCACCGAATTTCATTTACTAACGCCCAACAACCGGGACAGTATTCTAATTTCCTGGGTATTTTCACCGATGTTGAATGATTACGGTAAAACAGTAGGGACAGTGGTCGTCGGTCGTGATTTGGCAGAACGGCTCAAACTGGAGTTGCAATTACGTCAATCGCAGAAATTAACGGCCTTAGGCGTTATGGCGGGAGGGATTGCCCATGAAATCCGAAATCCGCTGGCGGTTTGTTCGTCAGCGGCACAATTTCTATTGGCAGATAGTGATAAAGCCGATTTTCAAACAGAATGCGCGCAAAAAATACAAACCAATATTCAAAAAGCCTCCGCCATTATCGAAAATCTGCTGCGCTTTTCCCGCTCATCGCTGGAGACCGACATGGGTGAAGTCGATCTGATTACGGTATTGCAAGAAACCATTGAACTGGTGACCAATCAAGCTAAGGTACAGAAAATTCAAGTTCAGTTGACCGTACTAAAATCCGTGATATTAGTGACCGGTGTATCGGGCTTGTTACAGCAGGTCTTTATGAATATTTATCTTAATGCCATTCATGCCATGCCGCAAGGCGGCATGTTAAACATTACGGTGGACACCAGTGAAGACCGTGTTACTGTGCGCGTGACTGACACGGGCATTGGTATTCCTCCCGGTGAGTTGGAAAAAATATTTGATCCGTTTCATACCTCTTCACCGGTAGGGCAAGGCACCGGACTGGGGCTGTCTATTTGCTACAGCATTATTCGCCAACATCTGGGCTCTATTCAGGCAGAAAGCCAATTAGGTTATGGTGCGACTTTTGTTGTTACGCTCCCACTGCTGTAGTGCCATGGATACACCTATTCTGATAGTCGATGATGAACCCGATATGTGTTGGGCCATCTCCCATCTTATTCAATCACAAGGGTTTAATATAATTACGGCTTCCAACGGCACGGATGCCTGCTTTAAGTTGGCGAACGGCAATTTTTCTGTGGTATTTTTAGATGCCAAACTGCCCGATATGGACGGCTTGGAAATTGCCAGGCATGCCAGTACCCTCGGGCAGAGAAGACCGAAGGTCGTGTTGGTTTCCGGATATCATTATCAGGATGATCCCGTAGTTCATGATGCCATTGCAGAAGGGATTATCTGTAATTTTTTGGCAAAACCGTTTACCAATGAAGCACTACTAAATATTTTGCTATCCACTTTAAATCCTCGGGTAAAACTTGGTATGTAAAAAATAAAATACTTTATAATTAACTACTTAATTATTGCTAGCATCCGCTAGCATTCAATTTACCCTGCTTTTTAAAGTAGATACATATTTTGCATGATTTGAGGCTACCCACTTAAAGCAGGACAGCCGTAAGTATTAACCTCCCCCTTTGAAAAAGAGGAATTTATCTAATAAAACTACCCTAACCTCTCTTTGTTAAAGAGGGACTGAATAGTTACAACCAAGACTGATTTTGTTGAACAACTGTTCAATAAATTGGACTTAAGCACCCTATAACAAAAGACCTGGAACACAGCTCTATGAAAGTAAACTATTTTATTTATGCGACTATCGATAATGCGTCAGCTATGCCAAATTTAACTGAAAAGCACCCTATAACAATTGACCTGGAGCACCCTGTATGAACGTAAGCTATTTTATTTATGCGACTATCGATAACGCGTCAGCTATGCCAAATTTAGCTGAATTTCAGGCAGGCGGCATTAATGCAGCGCCCCTTGAAATTGTCTGTTATCGAGACATTGCCGCTGTTGTAAGTGCCATTGATGTTAATTTCTCGTTAGAAGATGCATCGGCAGAACAAGAAGAGAGTCATCAGGGGCATCTTTTAATCTATCAACAAGTTAACGAATTTCTACTAAAACAAGCCGGCAGCAACGGCATGTTGCCACTCAAATTCGGCTTTACGGCCAGTAGTCATCAAGACGTTGAAAAAGTTCTGGAGCAGGCCTACATCCAACTAAAAACCTACCTTGATAAACTTAAAGGAACGATGGAACTGGTCATCCAGGTTTCCTGGGAATTACCCAAGATACTTCAGGCGATTATAAAAGATAATCCCGAGTTGACAAGTGCAGACCCGGTACAGACCGGCAGACTGCTTTTTGAAGCGGCTGAACTAAAAAAAAGAAACGTTGTTACCACTATTCATAACCATCTGTCGCCTTGCTCAAAAGATTACTCAGACGCGCCCCTAAAAACCGAAGCCATGATTTTCAACCGCAGTTATCTGGTTGAAAAAGATAAGGAATCACTGTTTGACGATGCCGTGGACTTGGTAGCAACAGAATTTGAAGAACTGCTGACCTTTCGTTATATAGGCCCTCTGCCAGCCTATAGTTTTGTTAATATCGAATTAAATCAAGGCAACTTTGCGATGGTGGACAAAGCCAGAAAAACATTACAGTTGCCGGAGAAAGCTTCTTGGGAAACCATAAAATCAGCCTATCGGCAGTTAATTCTCGCGCATCATCCCGATAGAAATCAGGATAATCCGCAAGCCGCACAAGCGACCAAAGCCGTGATCGAAGCTTACGATATGGTGAAAGCGTATTGCCAGAGCTTGCCGGGATTTGGTGAACCGAACTCATCCAGCGAAATTTCCTTCGCCAAAGAAGTCGTCGAGCAAGCGTTTATCGTTGATACCAAAGGTGCCGTATTGGCACGTACAAATACACCTAAAAATCCTGCATGAACAAAACTATCGGTATCGATCTGGGCACAACAAATAGCTGTATGGCGGTACTCGTCGACGGCGAATCAATTATCATCCCGAACGCAGAGGGCGAACGAACAACGCCCTCCGTGGTTGCCTTTACCCAAGAGGGATGCCGACTCATCGGCACACCGGCCAAGCAACAACAACTTAACAATCCACACACCACCCTCACCTCAATCAAACGTTTCATGGGTCGTCAGTGGGACGAAGTTTCAGAGGAAATGGCAGGTGTTGCCTACCCTGTTGAAAAAAGCGCTAACGGTGAAGTTATCGTCACAATTTATGGTACGCAGTACACCCCTCAAGAAATCAGTGCCATGCTTCTCAAAAAACTGAAGACGGATGCCGAAAACTATCTTGGCGAAAAGGTGACTAAAGCCGTCATCACGGTTCCGGCTTACTTTAACGATGCCCAGCGCAAAGCCACCAAGGATGCCGGAAAAATAGCGGGGCTGACTGTTTTACGGGTTATCAACGAACCGACTGCCGCTTCACTCGCCTACGGATTAGATAAGGCAGATGATCAAACGATTCTGGTTTTCGACCTGGGCGGTGGCACTTTTGATGTCTCAATTCTTGATCTCGGTGCAGGTCTGTTTGAGGTAAAAGCAACCAACGGCGACAACCATCTGGGTGGCGATAACTTTGACAAAGCGATCGTCGATTGGCTAATCGATGCGTTTAAACATGAGCAAGCAATAGATTTAGCCGCCGACCCCATTGCCCTGTTGCGTCTTTACGAAGCCGCCGAGAAAGCCAAGATTGAACTCTCAACCCAGCAGGTAACACACGTTGACCTGCCGTTTATCGCGACGACACCCGATGACCCCAAGCACCTGAGTCTCGAACTCTCATGTACGCAGTTGAACGACCTGTGCGCACCACTGATCGCCCGTACCGTCGGCCCTCTTATGCAAGCACTTGCCGATGCCAACATGAGCCCAAGTGACATTGATCACATCGTGCTGGTTGGCGGCATGACCCGTATGCCGGCTATTCAGGATAAAATTAAAGCATTGATCGGCAAAGAACCGCACCAAAACATCAACCCGGACGAAGTAGTCGCCCTCGGTGCTGCAATTCAGGCTGGCATTTTACTGGGAGAAGTCAAAGATGTTTTGCTGCTGGATGTCACCTCGTTATCACTCGGCATTGAAACCAAGGGCGGCGTCTTTACAAAATTGATTGATCGAAACACCCCCATCCCGACCCGAAAGATAAAGACCTTCACTACGGCTGAGGACAACCAGGAATCGGTAGAGATTCATGTCCTCCAAGGCGAGTCGGAGATGGCAGCCTTTAATAAATCGTTGGGTACGTTCCGGCTTATTGATATTCCACCGGTGCGACGCGGTTTGCTTGAGATTGATGTCACTTTTGACATCGATGCCAATGGCATCATCCAGGTAAAAGCCGAAGATATCATCACGGGCAACGAACAGGCGATTCAAATCGAAGGCAGCTCAAACCTTAGCGAGACTGAAATCAACCGTATGATAAAACAGGCCGACGAATATGCCAGTGCCGCGCACCAGTTGCATGAACTGGCGCACGTGCGCAACCTTGCCGATGTCCTTGCCTCTGAAATCGAACTTTCGTTAAATGAGTATTACAGCCGAATTAGCGATGCGGAAGAATTAATGATCAGGGAGCACATCACGGCGTTGCGGCAGGTCATGAAAGAGGTCGACATCAATAAAATTCGTCATTGCACCGCTGCCCTGGTTGAAGCCTCGCAAGTCCTTAACGACGAATCATAACCCTCTTATCCTTAAGGAAAATAACCCGGTTCAACTCCCATAATCAGGCGGTGCATCCGCTACTTGGGGGAGCGACTAAAAGATTGGGTTGCTCAGTTACTTAAAGCCTTCTCCAGCGTGAGAGGGTTGGGAGAGGGGAAATTAAAATGGAGAAAATCCTTATTTACCCCCCCCTCATCCCAACCTTCTCCCGCTGGAGAAGGAACAAAGTTACTGATACACCACCGCCACAGCGATTTTAGCGATCTCGACCACATGACCATTATCATTCGTGATATTACTGAAAAAAATAACCCGAAGGCATATCCAATGAACGTAAACCATGAAGCCCGCCCGCCCTTTCCGCCATTTACCCGTGAGACGGCAACCCAAAAGGCTCGACTGGCCGAAGATGGCTGGAATCATCAAGATCCGCAACGTGTCGCCTTGGCTTATACGGTCGATAGTCAGTGGCGAAACCGTGCCGAGTTTCTGATAGGTCGCGAGCAAATCATCGAATTTCTTACCCGCAAATGGGCCAAAGAACTCGACTACCGCTTAATCAAAGAACTCTGGGCTTTTGACGACAATCGAATCGCCGTACGGTTTGCTTACGAATGGCATAATAACAGCGATGAATGGTTTCGTTCTTACGGTAATGAAAACTGGGAGTTTGATCAATACGGTTTAATGCAACGTCGCTACGCAAGCATTAACGATTTACCGATTAAAGAAGCTGACCGCAAATTCCGCTGGCCGCAAGGTCGACGTCCTGACGATCACCCAGGTTTAAGCGACTTGGGACTTTAAGGCTACTCATTTTAGTCAGAACAAAAATACCCTTAGACCTGGCAGGTCTGTCATGTGCTATGTTGGAAGCTGACTTTAAGTGCTAAAAAACAAGCTTTTTATGGTAAATGCCGTCAAATTATTTTATGATGGCTAATCTTAACTTGCTTAAGGAATTGCATTATGGCTATTAAGGATTGGCCTGCGGAAGATAGACCCAGAGAAAAATTGTTACAACGGGGTTCAGATGCCTTAACCGATGCCGAGCTGTTGGCTATTTTTTTACGAACGGGCGTGCGGGGTAAATCAGCGGTGGATTTAGCCCGCGACTTGCTTAATGACTTTGGTTCTTTAAAAGCCTTGCTGAATGCAGATCAAGAACACTTTTGCAGGGCGCACGGTTTGGGCAGCGCCAAATATGCCCAGCTCCAGGCGGTACTGGAAATGGCCAAACGCCATTTTAAAGAAGTGCTTGAACGTGGCAGTGCTTTAACCAGCCCGGAAATTACCCGGGCTTATCTCAGCGCCCAATTACGCGGTTATAGTTACGAAGTATTTGCCTGTTTATTTCTGGATAACCAGCACCGGGTCATCAAACTGGATGAATTATTCAGGGGAACCATTGATGGTGCCAGTGTTTATCCGCGAGAAGTCGTCAAACAAGCACTGTATCATAATGCAGCGGCGGTCATTTTTGCCCATAATCATCCATCCGGCGTTACCGAACCCAGCCAGGCCGACAAACAAATAACCGATAAACTTAAGCAGGCGCTAACGTTGTTCGATATTCGCGTACTGGATCATTTTATTATTGGCGACGGCGAACCCTATTCATTTGCCGAACATGGCTTGCTGTAAAATTCCATTGCAAAAATCATCGGCTGTCAGGCGTAGGCCGGAATAAGGTTTTTCGAGCGTAAGCGAGAATAAGCGTTTCCGGCACTCTGAACTTGGGCTTTACTTTTCCCTGCGATGCGGGACATTTTTTGTAGGGGCAGGCTTTACGTCTGCCCTTTAATGCCACGATGTTAGCAGGGCAACCGCAAGGGATTGCCCCTACAAAACTGTCAGGCGTAGGCAGAGGAATAAGGCTTTTCAATC
>CAIQND010000188.1 GCA_903873045.1 uncultured Methylococcaceae bacterium
AGTCAAAATACCGCCAAGCACTAAACCTACCATCCATTTAATAACGATTAATTCGCGTTCCAAACGATTGATATCTGATTTTGTCGATAACTGCGAATCCATTGCCTCAGAAAAAGCGGTCACCAATGCTTCAGCTTTCGCTTCAGGAACGCCGCCTGCCTTAAGTTTTTCAACATATTTTAAAGTATCAAATGTAATTGTTGACATAACACGCTCTATCAAATTAAGTATGGTGATTAGTTTAGCATAGAGATAAAAAACCATGTCTCGCGTTTTGAATCTTAAAATAAACCTTAGACGTAGGCCGGAATAAGGCCACCCAAGCGTAGCGCGTGGTGGCGTTTCCGGCAACTTCGTATAAAGTGCCGGAAACGCTCAACTCGCTTGCGCTCGAAAAGCCTTATTCCGGCCTACTTCTGCCGATAAAACCGGCGCAACCGGTGATTAAAAGGCGTTATTTCCGGTTAAATTTTCCAGACAGCCAATTAAACTGTCTTTCCAGTAAGGGATAGTCAGGTCAAACGTATTTTTTATTTTTGCCTTGTTCAGCAAGCTGTAATGTGGGCGGGTTGCCGGTGTTGGATAGTCTTTGGTTTCTATCGGTTTAACTTGACACGTAATTGCTGAGAGCTCAAAAATGGCTTTGGCAAAGTCATACCAACTGCAAACGCCTTCATTACTGAAATGATAAACTTCCGTTGTGGTTAAAGTCTCCAGTTTGGGGTGTTGAATAATCGCCAGAATGGCGAGTGCCAAATCCCGTGCCGAAGTGGGCGAGCCGATTTGATCATAAATAACGCCCAATTCTTCACGTTCTTTGCCCAAGCGCAGCATGGTTTTGACAAAGTTATTGCCAAATTGTGAATACACCCAAGACGTGCGGATGATAACGGATTTTGCCGGATTAATGGCCAGCATCGCCTGTTCGCCTTCAAGCTTGGTTTGTCCGTAAATGCCTTGCGGATCAGTAAGATCGGTTTCGTTATACGGTTGGTAGTTTTTGCCATTAAACACATAGTCGGTTGAGATATGAATCAACGCGCTGTTATGGGCTTTGGCAATACGCGCCAGTGTTTTGACAGCGGTGCTGTTAATAGCTTTTGCCAAGTCCGGTTCTGTTTGCGCTTTATCGACAGCCGTGTAGGCGGCACAGTTAATAATAACGTCAAAGGTTTTATCAACAAACCAGGTTTGTATGGCCTCCGAATCACTTAAATCCAACTCGTTTCGACTGATAAAAGTAAAGGTAAAATCCGCATACAAGTCACTTAATTGACGAAGCTCACTGCCCAGTTGTCCCTGTGCGCCGGTAACCAGTATGGATTTAGACATAAAGGCTACCCGCATTAGCAAACAACTCCGCCTTATCCAGCGTGGGTTGCACGGTATCTTTTGCCGACAGTTGTAACTGTGCTTTTTCTACCTGCCAGTCAATGCCTAAAGACGCATCATCAAAAGCCAAGCCCCGATCATTTTCGGGGGAATAATAATTATCCACTTTATAAGCAAAAATGGTGTCATCTTCCAGTACCACAAAACCATGCGCAAAACCGCGTGGTATAAATAGTTGGCGTTTGTTTTGTTCTGACAATTCAACGCTGATATGTTGCCCAAAAGTCGGACTGCCGACTCTAATATCGACCGCCACATCCAGCACTTTGCCTTTAATCACCCGCACCAGTTTGATTTGTGAGGCGGGTGCCGATTGATAATGCAAACCTCTTAATACGCCGTAACTTGATTTTGATTCATTATCCTGAATAAAATTAACCGTAAAACCCAGAAATTCATCCAGCTTATCCTGGCGAAAGGTTTCAATAAAGTAACCGCGTGCATCACCAAACACACGGGGTTCAATGATAATGACATCGGGGATGGCAGTTCTTATAAAGTTCATGCGCTTTCAGTTCCTTCGCCTGCGCGGCGTAACAGATATTGGCCGTATTGATTTTTTAACAGCGGCTGGGCTAATTGGATTAATTGTTCTTGGGAGATATAGCCCATTTCGTAGGCAATTTCTTCAATACACGCCACTTTTAAGCCCTGTCTTTTTTCAATGGTCTGAATAAAATTGGAGGCTTCCAACAAGGATTCATGCGTACCGGTATCCAGCCAGGCATAACCGCGGCCCATCAGCTCAACTTTTAAATTGCCTTGTTCAAGGTACATTTGATTGACGGTAGTAATTTCCAGCTCGCCACGATGCGAAGGTTTAATGTTTTTGGCAATCTCAACCACGCTATTAGGGTAAAAATACAAGCCCACCACTGCATAATTACTTTTCGGCTTAAGCGGTTTTTCTTCAATACTTAATACATTGCCGTTATCATCAAATTCGGCAACGCCATACTGGTCAGGGTCTTTAACATGATAACCAAACACCGTTGCTTTTTTATGCTCGGTTACATTGGCAACTGCACTGGCCAGCATCTCTACCAAACCATGTCCGTAAAAAATATTATCGCCCAGCACCATACACACATCATCGTCACCAATAAAATCTGCGCCCAGAATAAAAGCCTGAGCCAGACCATCCGGCGATGGTTGCACTTTATAAGAAAACGACATGCCGATATCAGAACCATCGCCCAACAACTCTTCAAAGCGGGGCAGGTCGTTGGGGGTAGAAATAATCAATATGTCCGTGATACCCGAAAGCATTAACGCTGACAGCGGATAATAAATCATGGGCTTGTCGTAAATCGGCGTTAACTGTTTACTGACCCCTTTGGTAATCGGATAAAGCCTGGTTCCGCTACCGCCCGCTAAAATAATGCCTTTCATTTAATGCTCCATTAAAAAAATTAAATTGATTGTTGAGTGTGTACATTGATTGCGCGATTGGGATGCGACTTTTTACATGCGCCAGCGCTACAAAAACTTAATTGCTGCAATCACTACCCCGCCAACGGTGAGGGTAGTTGCAAATGACCAAATCATAAAATGATCCATGCGTGAAGTCAGTTGATCAAAACGCTTCGCTGTTTCAACGTGCATTTGCTCAAAACGCTTATCTACTTGTTCAAAGCGCTTATCCATATCTTCCCGAAGTGCCTTCATCTCACTGCGTAAATCAATATCCAAGTGAGCAAAATGATTGGTTTGGGCTTTGAGCATTAAAATCATCATTTGATCAGATGAAATACTTTGTCCGCTGGCAACTTGTTCCATCACTTTTTGCGCTTGACTATCCAGCCAATCATCAAAAAACTTATCATCAAACATAACTAACCCTTTACCTTAAATTTTTTAAATTCTATCACAATATTACCTAATCTTGAGATTGTAGAAAATAGTGATGATAATCTTTAGGTGCGTGTTAAATTTAACGTAATTAATCAGAAAACATAGGTATCTACTGGGCTGATGAAAATAAGCCAT
>CAIQND010000189.1 GCA_903873045.1 uncultured Methylococcaceae bacterium
AAGAATGACTATGACGCTTGTTAAAATACCACTACGAATCAGCGAAGGGTGAGCGGTTTTTACCCAATGACAGCGTTTACCGATAACAGTCACTATCCAATTCCAATGCAGAGCCAAATGAATAACAAATACTATCAAAAGCCCCAAACTAATCCAGAAATGAATATCGCCCCATTGGTGCCGGGTATAACCCCACAAGCTCAACATTTTGTTGCTGCCGGGTGGTAACGGAAAACGAAGCAGGTAACCTGTCGCAATCATGCCTAACAGTAGAAATGCCGCGATTATGTCAATAATGATGTTAGCAAGTGTGCGATTCATAAAATAATTTTGGGACTCAACGGCAGGCATATTAACAGGGCGTAATTATTATAGCCGTTGTAGGATGTATAAGCGAAGCGTCATACACCCAATAGAAAGTTACGAATTGCCGGTTTGTAAAAAAAGACGGGATGCAATGAAATCCTGGCTTTATAAAATAGCGCAACGTTAAACATTTTATTTGCTCCCAACCGTTAAAGTTTATATGCTTGGCAAAACCACTATGGGCAGGATAGTATAACCACCATGAAAATAGAAATTGTCACCACACTAAAACGCCAGGCAACCAAAATTCTTGCCGAACTGCATGAATCTAAAGAACCTGTTTTAATAACAGAGCATGGACAAGCATCGGCTTATCTTATAGATGTCGATGATTATGAGTTTATGCAAAACCGGTTACGTATTCTTGAAGGTGTAGCCAGAGGCGAAACAGCTATTTTTGAAAAGCGCATTTATACTCAGGCGGATGCAAAAGAGAAAATGAGTAAATGGCTCAAATAATATGGACTGAGCCCGCTTTATCGGATTTGAATGAAATTGCAGAATACATAGCGATTGATAAGCCAAATGCGGCAAGCAGCTTGGTCAAGCAAGTATTTTCCAGTGTTGATAATCTTGAGCAGTTTCCAGAGTTGGGGCGCACACCTCCAGAATTAAAGCTGTCTACCTATCGTGAAATCATTGTTGATCCATGCCGAATTTTTTATCGGATTGATCAGGACAAAATATATATTCTTTATGTCATGCGAGGAGAAATGCAACTCCGGCGGCATTTAATTGATGAGCGGCTAAAGAACAACGGCTAAGTCTTAATTTAAACCTCTGTAAACCGTTCAAACTTATAAAATCAATCAAGTCTCAGCCATCGATTATGTGATTTTATAAGACTTGCGTTGTGAAATGGCGCAACGTTAAACATTTCAGGTGAGTGATAGAAACCCAAATTCGGTATATGACGCTTCGCTTATACACCCTACGCGCTGGAATACACGACCTTGCCTAGCCGCACTGACCCCAGTTATTTAATTTAAAAAGGAAAAACTATGAACACATTCGTTTGGCTGGTAATAGGCTTTCTGGTTCTGATTGCATTCAGCTCTATGTCCCAAGGTAAAGGTAAGCGGCGATCTAGCCGCACTCATGGGCAAGCTGAGCGCTTAAAGCCGGTATTAATACCCGTCCAGCAGGTAGATGGAAAGGTAGTTATGGAAATAGACTGGTCTTCGACATTCCTGGTCATTGAGCATGCTGTGCAGATCAAGGATTATGACTTTGCCCGTACTTGGCTACAGAAGTTTGCTTATACCACCGTTAACAAAGAGGTTCTGCAATCAGTTCGTGACCGGTTTAAAGAATTAATGACGGCGTTTGCTAGTGAAGACCCTTTGTATAATAACTTAATGGTGGTTATTTTACCGATTATTGCGACGCAACCGGGGCTTTTACAAACAGCACTATATCCGCAACTGCCAGCGTATAGCGATGAGCAAATACGCTATGCTTTATATTTTGCGCATGAACTAGGCGATTTGACGCGTGTAAAGAAAGGGCGAAGTTATCAGCTATTTGGCTCTACGCAGACTGTTTATAGCTCTCCTGTTCAAACGATAGGGTCGGTGGGGCCAGTTACCCTCACCTCACGTATTGAAATTAACCGAAGTCCTATAACAGAAGAGATTTCAAGTCTACTTAAAAAAGCAACATCCCAGGCTAAAGAGAAAGATTACGATGCCGCCATCAACAGCCTATCTAGTGCTTATGAGTTGATGATAACGTGCTCAACCGAGTGGCCGATAAAAACTTACTTCCGGTTAGCACGCTATCATCATCTGGCAGGTCGCTATGAAGATGCACGTAGCTGGCTACAAGAGCTTTATGACAATGTGGACAAAACAGCTGATGCACGTGAGCATTTATACAAGCAATGGGACAGGATGCAATCAAGGAATCAGTTTGCAAAAATATCACCGGAACTTAGGTATAACCGTAAAAATGCCATTGCCGATGAGATCGATTTATTAACTGCCAGACAACGGAAAATAGAGCAACGCCCACGTAGCTAGGTCTTTAAGACATTCCGGCGTAGGCACCTTCGATTTACCCCGTCCCAAACATTTAGATGATCCCTCTATCTTAGGATCATACGAGAAACCCTGCGGACAGGGTAACATACCCAGTCTCACTTTGAAATAACACAACAATTTTTGTTCTTCGTGGTGAAAAATCACTCTTCCTTATTAATCAAAAAATAAACTACCGGGATCACCAGCAAGGAAAACAAAGTCGAGGCAAAGATACCAAAGATAAAACTCCAGGCCAGTCCTGAAAATATCGGGTCAAGGATAATCACAAACGCGCCAAACATGGCGGCACCGGCGGTCAGGAAGATGGGGCGCAAGCGAATTGCACCGGCTTCAATCAGGGCATCGGCAAGCGATACATCGGCTCGGGCGCGGATGCGTTCGATAAAATCAATCAGGATAATGGAGTTGCGCACGACGATACCCGCCAGGGCAATCATACCTATCATGGCGGTGGCGGTAAAATAAATGGGGTTGGGGTAAGCGCCGACAGGCGTTGCCATAAACTGGTTAAGCAACCAAAATCCCGGCATGATGCCGATGACCGTCAAGGGAATAGCTATCATCATGACCAGGGGTACTGATAATGAGCCGGTTTGTCCGACCAGTAACACATAAATCATCACCAAGGCGGCCGCAAAAGCGAGCCCAAGATCACGAAACACATCGACGGTAATTTTCCATTCACCTTCACCAGCCAGTTCGGCGGTATAACCTGGCGGCAAGGGGCGCTCGGCAAACGTGTCATTGAGATCAAAAACCGCCTCTACCGGACTGCGCCCCGCCATTTCAGCAATAACGTAGCTGACCCGTTGCAGATTTTTGTGATAAATCGGTTGGTCGTCAATGACAGTGCTCGCGGTGCCTAGCTCACTTAAGGGCATCAGCTCGCCTTGTCCGGTTTTTACTCGCAAGGCCAATAAATCAGGGACTGACGACCGTAGTGCACGCGGCAGTTGCAGGTTAATTTCCAGCGGTTGACGTTCCCTGTCCGAATGCACAATACCCACTGTTTTCCCAGCTGCCGCAATACGCAGCGTTTCTGCCACTTGGGCAACGCTGACACCCGACAAGGCGGCTTTTTCACGATTTAACTGAAAATGCACTTTGTCATGGGGCGCTTCGGAAAAATCATCCACATCAACCACGCCTTCGGTTTTTTCCATGTCCGCCCTGACGCGTTTGGAGACAGCTATCAAACTGTCAATGGTGGCTTCAGGCGGGCCATAAATTTCAGCAACCAAACCGGAAAGTACCGGTGGCCCGGGTGGAATTTCTATAATTTTAAGATTTGCTCCGTATTTTTTACCAAGCTGTTCTATGTCAGGTCGAATTCGTAAGGCGATTTCGTGCGACTGCTGTTCCCGCTGGTCTTTAGGCAGTAAATTAATTCTGACTTCACCTAAATAGCCACCGCTCCGTAAATAATAGTGGCGAACCATGCCGTTAAAATCCATCGGTGCAGCCAAGCCGGTATAGGTTTGATAATCGGTGACTTCATTAACGGTGGCTAAATAACTGCCCAAGGCACGGGCGACCTCATCGGTTTTTTCGAGGGTTGAGCCGCGCGGCATATCGATCATGATTTGCAATTCGTTTTTATTATCGAAGGGCAATAATTTAAGCGGCACGGCGCGGGTAACCGCCAGCATGGTTGAGCCCACAAAGGCGATCAGCACAATCATTAAAAATAATTTGGCACGGCCCGAAGTCGCCAGCAACGGGCCGAGTGCGGCGCGATACGTTTTGTAAATAAACGTTTGTTTAAGTTCTATAGGCGCTTCGTCGCTGTGTTTGTGATATTCACTTTGCAGCAGTTTGAAACTGGCCCATGGGGTGACGGTAAAAGCCACAATTAACGAGACAATCATGGCTATCGGCACGTTAAACGCCATCGGTGCCATGTAGGGGCCCATCATGCCGGTGATAAAAAACATCGGCAAAAATGACACAATCACCGTAAATGTCGCCAGAATAGTGGGCGGTCTGACTTCATCAACCGCCGTCAACAGGGCTTCTAGCGGTGATTCTTTGCGTAATTTGTAATGCCGGTGGATATTTTCGACATCGACTATCGGGTCATCCACCAGCAAACCCAACGATAGAATCAAGGCAAACAAGGTGACGCGGTTAATGGTGTAACCGGAAATATAATCCAGTAACAAGGTCAGCGCCAAGGTCATCGGTACGGCAATGGACACGATAAAGGATTCTTTCAGCCCCAGTGAAAAAGCCAGTAACACCACGATAATCACAATGGCAAAACTTAAGTGCTTAACCAGTTCGTTAACTTTTTCGTTAGCGGTTTCACCATAATCACGGGTCACTGTTAACAACACATCTTCGGGGATCAGCGTGCCGCGCATTTTTTCTGCGTTGGCAATAACGGCTTCGGCGACGTGAACGGCATTACTGCCTTTACGTTTGGCAACGGCAATGGTGACCATCGGCCGTTCTTGCCCGACTTGCGGTTGGTTACCGGTCGCTTTGCCAATCGTAGGCATTTCATCGACCGCAGGCCCAAAACCGATGCGGGTGTAATGATCCACATCCGCCGGGCCGTCTTCAATACGCGCCACATCCCGCAGATAAACAGGCCGTCCTTCAACACTTTTTATAACGGTCGCGCCGACTTCTGTTGATGAACTAAAATGCGGGCCTGCTTCCAGCAAAATTTCACGGTTATTACGTTCAAAACTACCGGCTTGGAGATTAACATTGGCATTGGCCAGCGCCTGGGTCACTTCAATCAACGTTACACCATGCGCTGCCAGACTGGCCGGATTCGCATAAATGGATACTTGCCGTTGTTCACCGCCAACCACCCAACTTTTACCCACATCACCGACACTTCTTAACGAAATAATCAGCTCATCGGCAATACGTCGTAACGCCATGGAATCATAGTTATTATTTTGCGCAGAAAGCGTCAACAAAACGATAGGC
>CAIQND010000190.1 GCA_903873045.1 uncultured Methylococcaceae bacterium
TCACAATGTATGAAGCCCATGCGGAAGCGAGCCGATCCCGATGAGGAAACTATCGACTGGAGAGCCGTGTGCGGGAGAACTGCACGCACGGTTCGGAGGGAGGGGAGAGCTTAGAAAAAAGCTCTTCTCTACCCCTATAGTTGCCATGGATGGTATTCGTACGCATCCACTAAATGATTTTTTACTCGCTTTTATTGGATGTAATGTCATATCGATGAGTACATCCTTGTACTCTGGATTCCGGCAGTCCATGCCGGAATGACGGCTCTACGACTTGTGGTGATATCAATTCATTTTACGACCATCTTGGATTATATTATGGGTTACCCACTGTAAATCAGTATGTTTTGTAATTTTCCTAATGGAAAAAGGCATCCGGACGGGCTTAACTATCTTGGCGATGCACCCAGTCGGCACCTAATGTCCCTTGCAGGTTCTCAAGATAAGACGGGTGAGCGGTCTCGGCAAGCATCCGTTCAGTCTCGGCAAGCTTGTCAATCAATGTCTGATGCAATGAATCAGTCGGCTCGGTTTCGCTAAGTTGTTGCAAAATATAGTCGCGGTGTTGTTGCCAAAGCTTACCATCTCTATGCTGTTTAATGTTGAGTCGCTCTTGATACCAGTCACTTTGCAGTAAATAGTCGCGAGTGAACATAAAACGAATGGCGGGATCAGTGATGGTTTTACCTTCATAGTGACTGTTAGCCATAATATGGATAAGGGCTTTTAGCGGCGGACAGGCATCTTGGATTGAACCATCCTGAAAATAGAGCTGAGCAACCCGTTCCTGCGCTTCATAAACATTGTTGACACCATCAACAAAACTGTCCATATCCTGCGTTTCCGGCTTCAGCATGGCTTCATCAAATACGGCTGTCGGATAATCGAATACTTTACCAAAATTGGTATGTACAAAGCGTTCGGTAATGCGATAACCCAGTCGACTTGCGTAGACCGTCTTGCCCTGATATTCAAAATCGTCCAGTTTTTCGAGTTGTCCCTGCTTAATAAGATACTGCGGGTCACGTTGATCTACCGGTAAGCGTGACCATATTTCCGGAATTAATAGACTGATATCATGATCTATTTTGCGTTGACAGCCAATATAACCCGCTGCAGTGGAATAGCCTGCATAGCCGCACAATATATAAGAAACCAGTGCCGTATTAAGATCGGCGGTGGTAGACAGGGCATTAAATGGCCCTTTGGTTAGCGCACCTTCTGAGCCAGCGCCAGTCGTTGACGGTGATTTTCCGGTCAGGCTGCAAATAAAATCCATAAACAATTCGGGAAGTTCCTGATAATGGATGGGATTATAAATGGCCAGCGGCCTGATTCCTGCGGCGCTATCCCGTGGATTATTTCGGCGTCCGGGTAACACGGCATTAACCGGAAAATGAACGGCTTGATCCGCACTAATACCGCGTGCCAGGCGTGTTGACACTTCTGAAAGATAGCGCATGACCGGATTAACAATATCCGGACGAAGTTGCAGATAACGCACATTTAAGCTGGGCTTGCCATCGACCAAACGCGGATGGGCAGATGAGACAAAATATTCACCTGTCTGGCCTTGTGCCGCCTGACTAATGACATCGCGCATCGGCTTGCTGAATTCGTCAAAGTGAATGACATCTTCCATGAGTTCGCGGGCATCTTTTGGCGTTAACGGTTCAAAGTTGGAAATAAAATTATCGGTACCCGACAAATCCAATTCTGTCTGTAAATCGCTGCCACGGTGGACGGCATCATCAGGACGCTGAAAAAAACTGTGTTCGCAGTTATCGACCAATTTAACGCTAGGATTTTTATAGTCAGGGTTTAGTCCGGTAAGGGCGCTGACGGGTACGACAATGGAGGCGGTTATGTCATCTTCCAGTTGCACTTTAGCCGATGCTATAAAGTCTTGTCTTAATTTAAAAACACGCCAGGCACCGTTAGCATCAAAACCAACCCGCAGATAGCTGGCAATCAGTTTGCGGCCATGAAATTTTAATTCGTTACCTGGATAACCATTAACCAGGTCAACGGAAAAATGCTCTCGCCAGTTTTGTGCCCATTCCGCTTTGTAAAAACGTTTTATCATCAGCACCATTGCCCAAATATGTTGGGGAATTTGCTGTAGCCAATGATTATAGTCATGAGAATACTCGGTGATGGACGGCGTCAGCAGTTTGATAACCGAGCCTAGCGTGCGTTTATTGCTAAGCAGTCGGCGTTTGTCACTGCCATTACGTGCAGGATCCTTAAACCTGCAGGAATAATCGTACTCAAAAATCTCGGCCACCCTATCCATGTCTTTATCAAAATGATCGACAAAAACCGCACCGGAAATGATGGCACCGGCAATCGATTTGGAAATTTCAGACTTGCCACCTCCTGATACGGTACTGGGCTTATGGCAGAAAGTGCCTTCCGGATAAGTACCAATCAGTCGCCAACTGGGAGCATTGGGATGACGCTCCATGTGGACCCTAAAGCCACTTGGATAAACATAAGTGTGGTTGATTAACAGCTTTATGGTGCGGGTAACGCTGTCGTGTTGCCAGCTTATTTGTAGTTTCTGGATATTAATTTTTGCCGTATCCGGAATAAAAATAATATCGGGATGTTTTTTATCGATTGCATAGCCTTTATTTTTAACGTCAATGGTTGAACCTAAAAGCTGACAAAGTTTGTTGAAAGAATAACTTTCATTCACATCAATACTCTGGGGCAAATAAATTTCCCCGAGAATTGCGCGTGGAAAAGCCAGGGCACCACCTGAATGTTCTTCTTCACAGCCACCAAACAGGTTGGCCGAATAGCTGATCTGGGATTTGATTTCTTTTTTGCTGTAACCAAAATAGTTATCGGCAATCAGCGTAACAATCACGCCTTGCATATTACGGCAGACCAGTTTAAACGGTTTGCCCTCGTTGTAGAGTTCATCCTCATGTTGCCAGCATAGGCCTTCTTTACGCTGACGTTCCGTAGCGTCTTTATAATGGGGCAGGCCGATGGCCTTTTTACGACACAACACCAGATGTGGCGCAAGAATGATGCAGCCGGTATGACCGGTCCATTGATCAATATCCAGTGCGGCATCGTTATCAGGTAAAAACGGATCGCCCGCATTGCCAAAAATAGATTCTACAAAATCCAGGTTGGCAACCAGTCCACCAGGGGCAAAGAAGCGGGTTTCCATGGTTTTTTTAGGGATCAAACCGGCAATTTCAGGCACCACAATCGGCCTGAGTAATAACGATAGCCAGGGTTTTGCAGAATTCTCCTGTCGGCTGGTAAAAGGCAGACATAACAGATCGTCGGGCGGTGACAGTGCTATACGCAATAATTCGGCATAAGCCGCTACGGGGACTTCGTTTTTATCAGCAGGCACGGGAAGGCCGCCAGCGACAATGTGAAATACGCCTTTCGTGGTACGCCGGTCATTTTGTGGATTATGCAGAACCCCTTGCCGCATCCGGTAAGAATCAATGTAGGCAGAATGAAATTCGTTATGCTGAAACGGTAATGACAGCTCTCTGGCCAGGCCTTTATGATCCAGTACAAAAGTCTCTCCAGGTAACAGAATGGAAGCATCTACGCCATTTTTAGATAAGTAGGCGTTAAGAAAATTCTGAATACGTTGGTCAGCGGGGCAGCGGTACTTGGCCAGCAGACGACGTTGCTGGGAATAGTTTCTTAATAAACTATTGGCAATCTTGAGGTATTGCTGATCATCCTCAACTTCGCAAGTAGGCTGCCCCAGTGCTGCCAATTGCAGATTAATGTGCTGTAGCTCTTCCCGTTGCTTTTGACTCGCAAAATTAAGTTGGGTCGGAAGGGTAGAAAAATTCATAAGGTGACTCCAGCGAGTATTATTCAGAAACTATCGGTTAATCTTGGTTAAAGGGTGCTTTAATTACCAATCTGTAACAGTGGGTAATGTAAAACAATTAATCCTGGCAAGATACTTAATCATAAACTGATTGATAGCCTGTTTCCAAGCCCGTAATGACATAGGTCAATATTAAATTCTTTGGGTGCTATAAGCAACTAAAGCCGAAAATGAAGATACCACAGGCGTAGGCCGGAATAAGGCGACCCAAGCCTGTCCTGAGCTTGTCGAAGGGCGTAGCGCGTGGTGGCGTTTCCGGCGCTCTCTTCGTACAGAATGCCGGAAACGCTCAACTCGCTTACGCTCGAAAAGCCTTATTCCGGCCTACGCCGTTTCTGCCCTTTAATGCCACGATGTTGGCAGGGCAACCGCAAGGGATTGCCCTTACAAGACACGGATGTCGTTACATAAAATGGCTATCCACGTAAGGCGTGACAAGCCGCAAGGCTTAACTTTAAACGGTTCAGCCTTACGTGGGTAGCCGTATTTTTAAACAAGAATACGCTTAAATCGTAAAGGTGACAGTCTTCTGTATAAAGTAATACCAACCAATACCGTCGGTTAATGCTGATCCTCGTGTATAATAATCGTTTATAGTTTAAAAGCTTACCAGTTTTAATATGTACAAATATGACGGCCTGCTTATCCACGAAAGTCACGATGATGAAGGAATTCTGGAAGTTATCGACCGTAAAGGTGTCAGGTCACTGCATTTTGGCTCGTATCCGCGACAAAGCAGCATGTTGTTGGCCGACCCTTACAGGCTCGAACTGGATTATGTGCGGGCAATGGCGAGTTGGTTGTTATTTAAACCTACGCTGGCTGACGATGCCCTGATTATTGGTTTGGGTGGTGGATCATTAACCAAGCATTTGCTTCAGCATTTTCCCGATTGTCGGTTAAAAGCGGTGGAGTTTAGAAAAAGCGTGGTAAAGATTGCCCGCAGCCATTTTGGCTTGCCGCTGGATCATCGTCTTAAAATTATAGTGGATGATGGCGGTGACTATATACGCCAACGCGCAGAACCTTATCGGGAGCATTATAGTTTATTGTTTATTGATGCGTTTGATCACGAAGGCATGGCCACTTCAATTTGTAATGAAGCTTTTTTTGATGCGTGTAGAGCCTTGTTAAAAAAAGAGGGTATTATGGTCATCAATTTGTGGGGTGGCACGCATAATCCTGAATTTCAGCAAGTCTCCCAGTGGTTGGCACGCGTTTTTAACTGGCAAGTATTATTTCTGCCGGTTCGAGATAGAGGCAATATTATTGCCCTGGCTTTTAATAACTATACTCCCGTTTTTTCCATGAAAGAGCTTAGAACCATCGCTCTGGATCTTGAACAACACTATCAAATTGAATTTCCGACTTTTTTAAAAGACCTTAAAAAACATAACGCCAGTACCTTTAGCCAAGTGATTAAAACATGATCTCCACTGCTTTACAAACCGAACCGAACCTTTTTAGCTACCGTAAATACTGGGCGCAACGCTTTGGCGTCGCGCCTGTATTGCCCATGTGCCGAGCAGAAATGGACGAACTGGGCTGGGATAGTTGTGATGTTATTTTGGTTACCGGCGATGCTTATATTGATCATCCCAGTTTTGGTATGGCATTGATTGGCCGTTTGCTGGAAGCGCAGGGTTTTAGAGTCGGCATTATCTCTCAGCCTGACTGGACCAGTGCCATTGATTTTACCAAATTGGGTCGCCCCAATCTGTTTTTTGGAGTGACTGGCGGCAACATGGATTCAATGGTCAATCGCTATACCTCTGATAAAAAAATCCGCTCAAATGATGCTTATACGGCCAATGGCGCAGCAGGAAAGCGTCCTGATCGTGCGGTTAATGTTTATTCGCATCGTTGCCGTGAAGCTTATAAAGATGTGCCAATTATTATCGGCGGCATAGAAGCCAGCCTGCGACGGATAGCCCATTATGATTACTGGTCTGATAAAGTTCGTAAATCCGTGTTGCTGGATTCCAAGGCCGATTTATTGGTGTATGGTAATGCGGAGCGACAAATTGTTGAAATTGCTCATCGCTTAGGTCAGGGTGAAGCCATCTCCGAGCTTAAAGGCATCCGTGGTACGGTACATTTTGTTAAACAAATACCTGAAGGCTGGGTGATTAAAGATTCTACGGATATTGACCGACCGGGCGCACTAAGTCCGATACAGAATCCGTATCAGGAAGAACCCGCTTGTGATAAAAAGCCGGATGACAGTGATCCTAATGAAAAAGTGATCTCGCTTTCCAGCGTGGTCATGCTCAAGCAGTTAGTCAGAGACCAACGCTCTCAAACCGTTATCCGTATTCCCGCTTATGAAACCGTAAAAGACGATCCTGTCTTGTATGCCCACGCCTCACGGGTTATGCACGGTGAAACCAATCCGGGCAATGCACGGCCGTTAATTCAACAACACGGACTACGCCAAGTCTGGATTAATCCGCCGCCGATTCCGTTAACCACCAAAGAAATGGATGGCGTTTTTGATCTGCCGTATTCGCGTGTGCCGCACAAAGAATATGGCAATGCCAATGTACCGGCTTTTGAAATGATTCAACATTCGGTCAACATCATGCGTGGCTGTTTTGGCGGTTGTACTTTTTGCTCAATCACCGAACATGAAGGACGCATCATTCAAAGCCGTTCCGAAGATTCCATCATTCGGGAAATTGAAGCCATCCGTGATACGTCTCCCGCTTTTACCGGTCATATTTCTGATTTGGGCGGCCCCACAGCCAATATGTATCGCCTGGCTTGCAAGGATGAAAAGATTGAAGCCGCGTGCCGCAAACCCTCTTGTGTTTATCCGGGCATTTGTCCTAACCTGAACACCGATCATACGCCTTTGATTAAGCTCTACCGAAGAGCCCGCGCTTTGCCTGGTATCAAAAAGATATTTATTGCCTCCGGTCTGCGTTACGATTTAGCGGTTGAATCGCCTGAATACGTTAAAGAACTGGTCACTCATCATGTCGGCGGTTACCTTAAAATTGCCCCGGAACATACCGAGCAGGGGCCGTTATCAAAAATGATGAAGCCGGGAATGGGCACTTATGACCGCTTTAAGGAAATGTTTGATAAGTATTCCAAAGAAGCCGGTAAAGAACAATACCTGATACCTTATTTTATAGCCGCTCACCCCGGCACTACCGATATCGATATGCTTAACCTGGCCTTGTGGCTAAAGCGTAACGGTTTTAGAGCCGATCAGGTGCAAGCATTTTTGCCTTCGCCCATGTCTATCGCCACCGCGATGTATCACTCGGGTAAAGATACGCTGCATAAGGTGAGTCGTAAGGCTGAAGACATGCCGATACCTAAAACCATCAAGCAACGTCGTTTGCATAAAGCCTTTTTGCGCTATCACGATCCTAAAAATTGGCCGTTATTGCGTGACGCGTTAAATGCGATGGGTCGCAACGATTTGATAGGCAACGGCAAGCACCATTTGATTCCCTCTTATCAGCCTAAAGGCACCGTTGAAGCGTCAGGCAAGATTCAACATTTTAAAACCAAATACACCGGCCTTGACAACAACCGCAACGAAAAAAGCTTTGGCAAAAATAAAATCGCAAGAAAGCCAAATAAATAAAAAAAGATTTGGCAATGAGAATTTATTGTGTATAATGACGTTTCTTTGCTGGTGTAGCTCAGTTGGTAGAGCAGTTGATTTGTAATCAACCGGTCAGGAGTTCGAATCCCCTCACTAGCTCCAAAGAATTTAAAGCCCTAGATGTTTTTCATCTAGGGCTTTTTTATTGCCTAAAATTTAGTAAATATCAATTTAGTGGTGCGCATCGCGCTGCCATTAAAAAATGGGCTACCCACTTTAGCCGGGACATTTTTTGTAGGGGCAGGCTTTACGCCTGCCCTTTAATGCCACGATGTTAGCAGGGTAACCGCAAGGGATTACCCCTACAAGACACGGATATCGTTACATAAAAGGCCATCCACGTAA
>CAIQND010000191.1 GCA_903873045.1 uncultured Methylococcaceae bacterium
ATCCTTCATTCATCGGTTTACACTTTTTCTAATTACAGACGCGTAGGTCGGGTTAGCGAGAGCGTAACCCGACAAATCGTACTATCTGTGCCGGGTTACGGCTAGCGCCTAACCCGACCTACAGAGATTATTAGCATTTTTTTGATAAAAAAGTGTCAACTACTTTTGAGCTTCTATGAAGGATGCCAAAACTTGAGCCTACGTCAAGAGCTTATATTGCAGAGATATTGCTGGAAAGTCTGGATTACGAGGAAGACTTTATTGTTTCAGAAGCTTGGCGACAAGAAATACAAAAACGCTGCAAAGAAATAGATACAAATTCTTCGATATTGGTTGACGGCGAACAATTTATGGCCGAGTTGAAACTGCGTTATTTATGAAATATTTCCTGCATCCTCAAGCACAAGAAGAATTGGAACAGACTGTTTTGTTTTATAAAAAACAACAGGCGGGCTTAGAAAAACGTTTTATTGAGGCTATTGAAGATGCTATCAACAGAGTATGCCGAACCCCGTTGCTGTATTGAAAGATAGAGGACGATGTCAGAAAATGTCGGCTATTGCATTTTCCTTACGCGATTATTTTTCGAACAAGACCTGCTCAGATAGAAATAATCGCTGTTATGCACATAAGAAAGCAGCCCAATTATTGGCAATCGCGAAAATAGTAGGCAGTGTACGCACCGCGCACCTTTTGGTGAGCTTAGGAATGCGCATGAAATAACTTAGGCATCTTGCTCCCTCTCCCTATGGGAGAGGGCTGGGGTGAGGGAATATAAATGGTCAAGTTATTTCATGCACGATTCTTAACATACCCGGAACGCTTTAGAAAACGTACGCGATGCGTACCCTACCTGGTTAGCAAAAGAGGCATATCGTATGGCATTTATGTTAATGGAACCCACTAATCAGACTTTTCAAGAATTGATTGGTAATGGTGTGAAATACCAAGTCCCCAGGTTTCAAAGAGATTATGCCTGGGATCGGGAACAATGGGAGGACTTATGGTCTGATATTGAAACCATTAAAGATGAGCAATATCATTATATGGGTTATATCGTTCTTCAACGAAAAAGCCAGCATGATTTTGAAGTCATTGATGGACAACAAAGACTTATTACGCTGTCTTTGGTCGTACTTGCCGCTATGAAAAACCTTCAGTTACTAATCGACAAAGGAGATGAAGCGGATGAAAATAAAGAACGTTTACGGGTTTTAATAGAGCGCTATATTGGCTCTAAAAATCCTGTTTCCTTAAAGGTCGATAGTAAACTTTCATTGAATAGAAATAATAGTTCTAATTTTAAAACGATTTGTTCTACGCTTGAAGCACCCAATAAACGTGGACAAACAAATACCAATAAACTGCTGAACAAATGCTTTAAATTTTTTGAATCAAAAAACATGGGTAACTCCGGGGCAAGTTGTGCCGAGTTTATTGAGTGTCTTTCTTCGGGCATGATTTTTACCAAGCTAGTTGTACAAGATGACTTAAATGCCTATAAGGTATTTGAAACTTTAAATGCGCGAGGCGTGCAATTATCGACCCCTGATTTATTAAAAAACTATATATTTTCGGTGGTCACAAAAAATGATGACGTTTCAGATGACGAATTAAATGAACTTGATGAAAGCTGGTCTGAAATAGTTTCTCAACTGGGGGAAAGTAATTTTACCGATTTTATTCGTTATCATCACAACTTCCAAGCCATATTAGTGACCAAAAAAGACTTGTTTTCATCAGTTCGGAAGTTGGTAAGTACACCAGAAAAAGCATACCAATATCTTCATTCTTTAAGTCAGTATGCACCTGTTTATGCTTCTCTTTTGAATCC
Source organism: uncultured Methylococcaceae bacterium (assembly GCA_903873045.1). Taxonomy (GTDB): domain Bacteria; phylum Pseudomonadota; class Gammaproteobacteria; order Methylococcales; family Methylomonadaceae; genus Methylobacter_C. The sequence goes on from CAIQND010000191.1 coordinate 1,835, forward strand.
TCACGATGAATGGTGGGCTAATCAAGATGTTATTTATCGTCATGTTAAAAAATACCTGGAGGGGTTTGAATTATTTAATATAAAACAACCATTTACAATTTTAATGTCGGCGTTTTATCAGTTTTCTTCCGAAGAATTTATAACACTTTCCAAGTATTTGTATATTTTAGCCATTAGATACAATGTAATCTGTCATCTTTCTCCCAATGAGCAAGAATATGCTTATAATCAGCTTGCGATAAAAATACACTCAAAAGAATTTACCCGCGCAAGTCATGTTAAAAATAGCGACTTATTTAAAAAACTTTATCCGAGTGATGAGTCATTTTTTAATGCGTTTGAATTTCATAAAATGCCAAGTAAGCGTTCTGCAAAAAAAATAAGATTTTTATTAGCCGAAATAGAAACCCATTTGGGACATGAAACAGACCCAATCAAAACAACGTTAGAGCATGTTTGCCCCTATAATCCTGATGGGGATTGGGATGATTATTTTGGAGAGGGAGTCAATGACATTCAAGATCGCTTGGGCAATGTGGTTTTGCTTGAGAAAGATGAATTAAAAAGAGCCCGTTTTGAAGATAAAAAGAAGGCTTATTTAGATGCCCACTACCCCTTGGCTCAACAGATAGCCTCTTATGACAAATGGAACCTGCAAAACCTAAATGCTTACCAAGCTTGGCTATCAAAACAAGCAGTAGAAACCTGGAAAGTCTCATATAGATAAATCATATTAGATTAGTTGGCGAAAAACCTATTAAATTACAAGCTTATACTCATGAACACACAAAACTCTTTCGTCAGCTGGTTTAGAGACTCATCACCCTACATCCACGCGCATCGCAATAAAACTTTTGTCATTTCATTTGGTGGCGAGGCGGTGTTGGCTGATGATTTTGATCATCATGTTCACGATTTTGCTTTGCTTAGCAGTTTGGGGATTCGTCTGGTTTTGGTTCATGGGATACGCCCGCAGATAGATCAGCGGCTGTCCAAGCTCAACGCCCCTGCCCTGTTTCATCAGCACTTGCGGATTACCGATGATCTGGCGCTGCAATGCGTTAAAGAAGCGGCTGGATTGGTGCGTGTAGAAATTGAAGCGTTGTTGTCCATGGGGCTGGCAAATTCCCCTATGGCAGGAAGCGGGCTTAAAGTCGCATCCGGCAATTTTGTCACGGCCAAACCCATCGGTGTTATAAACGGAATTGATTACTGCCATACCGGCGAAGTTCGTCGTATTGACAGTGCAGCCATTCATCAACAACTCGACCAAAATAATATCGTGCTGATCTCACCGATTGGTTATTCGCCCAGCGGAGAAATTTTTAATTTGTCGGCTGAACAGGTTGCCACAGCGGTTTCAATTGCATTAAAAGCGGAAAAATTAATCCTGTTAACGGAGCAAACGTGTAGCAATCCGGATAACGGCGAACAAATTCGGCAAATGACCACGGATGAAGCGGATACGTTTCTGCAACAGCACCCTGATATTGCCGACACGATTAGACTGCCACTTAAAGCGGCCATTCAAAGCTGCCGTTCCGGAATAGAGCGAGTGCATTTGATTAATCGAACCATTAATGGCACACTGTTACTTGAATTATTTAGCCGTGACGGTATCGGCACGCTGGTTAGCTCCACCCCTTTTGAAGAATTACGTCCAGCCACGCTTAACGATATAGGCGGTATTCTGGAGTTGATTAAGCCCTTGGAACAACAAGGCATCTTAGCCAAACGTTCCCGGGAAAAAATTGAAATGGAAATAGCGGATTATATTATTATCGAACGGGACGGCTTGATCATCGGCTGTACCGCTCTGCATCCCAATGAACAAGGCCAATTCGGTGCGATTGCCTGCCTTGCCGTC
>CAIQND010000192.1 GCA_903873045.1 uncultured Methylococcaceae bacterium
CCGTAGGAGCGATGCCTACGTCGCGACTAACGAAAGCATATTGATTTATCTGGGATTGCCGCAGTCAAGCTAAAAAAACGGGAACAACGAGTATTAAAATCTCCCCTAACCCCTCTTTGTTAAAGAGGGGGACTGAATAATTACCTTGCCGGTTGTTTAGATTTTAAACAACCCGATCACCCAGTTCTTCACCGGCAAAAAATGCCGCAATATTAGCCAATACGCGATTACCCATTGCAACACGCGTTTCTTCTGTTGCACTGCCTAAATGAGGTAACAGAGCCACGTTGTCCAGCTCCAAAAAGCCTGGATCAATAGTCGGTTCACCCTCAAAAACGTCTAAACCGGCACCGGCAATCCAGCCTTCTGTTAAGGCTTTAATCAGGGCTTTGCTGTCAACGACATCACCCCGCGCGGTATTGATTAAATGAGCCGATGGACGCATCAGTTTCAGACGTTGTTCGTTGATTAAATGCCGGGTTGCCTCGCCACCCGGACAGTGTAATGAAACGAAGTTGGCTTCTGCCAATAATTCTTCAACGGTTTCGCAACGCGTGGCTTGCAAATCATCAATGATATTTTGCGCAGGTTGTGAGGGCGCATAAAACAGGATTTTCATACCGAAACCATGATGCGCTTTTTTAGCCATTGCCTGCGCTATGCGACCAAAGCCAATCAATCCCAAGGTTTTACCGGTTACTTTTTGTCCCAGTAACTGGGTGGGTTTCCAGCCAGTCCATTGCTGATCACGTATCAGGCGCTCGCCTTCAGCCGCGCGTCGTGCCGACATTAACAGCAATAACATGGCAATGTCAGCGGTACAATCCGTTAATACGTGTGGCGTGTTGGTAACCACCAATCCTTGTGCTTTGGCGGTATTGATATCGATATTATTATAACCGACACCAAAGTTGCCAATAATTTTAGCGCGTTTGCCGTCAATATTAAGTATGTCAGCAGTGATTAAATCGGTAACGGTGGGCAATAAAGCATCCGCCGTTTGCAGGGCTTTTTTAAGTTCATCCGCCGTCATGGGGATGTCGGATTCGTTTAGTTGTACATCATAAAGTGCTTTTAACTGTGCCTCGACTTCAGCAGGCCATTTTCGAGTAACGATGACTTTAGGTTTGCTCATTGAATAGTCTCCACAGAATAGGGTTATAGATTTATAAGGTAAGGTATCGCTAAGAAATGTGCATGAAATAACTTAGGCATCTTGCTCCCTCTCCCTCCGGGAGAGGGTTGGTGTGAGGGGATATAAAAGGTCAAGTTATTTCATGTACGTTCCTAAAGTGGCGAGACCCGACAACCGTAAACGGCTGCCGGATCTTACTACTTAAAGCAATTTATTATGCAGTTGCCCGATAATACTCGATAGCCGCTGCAACGCCGCTACCAGGTTTTATATCAAAACCGCAGTCCAATAAGGCCATTTCAACACCGGCGATAGCGCCCAGCATGGAGACATCATTCATGTCGCCAACGTGACCGATACGGAAAGCTTTTCCTGTTAATACAGAAAGACCCGCGCCTAAAGAAATATTGTATTTACTAAAGGCCGTGCTGATGACCGTGCGGGCATCTTTGTCTTCAGGGACAATAATCGCAGTCACTGTATTAGATTCAAAGCCAGGCTCGGCGCATATTGTTAAACCCCAGGCCGCCACTGCTTTACGCGTACCTTCTGCCAGGCGGAAGTGACGCGCGTAAACATTTTCCAAGCCTTCTTCAAGCAACATATCAATGGCTTTACGCAAACCATAGAGAATAGGCAACGCTGGTGTGTAAGGCGTGTAGCCATCTTTGTTGGCGTTTATCTGGTCTCTTAAATCCAGAAAACAACGTGGATAAGTTGATGTTTCAGTTGCTTTTAACGCTTTTTGACTAAAGGCCAAAAATGCGCCGCCAGCCGGCATCATAAAACCTTTTTGTGAGCCGCTGATGGCACCGTCAACCGCCCATTCGTCCATGCGAAAATCAAGGCTGGCAATAGAGCTTACACCGTCAACAAAAAGCAGGGCAGGGTGGTTTGCTGCATTCATGGCCTTACGAACACCAGCAATGTCACTGGTAACACCGGTAGCTGTTTCATTATGGGTTGCTAAAACCGCTTTTATTTCGTGTTGGGTGTCTTCTTTTAAACGGGCTTCCAGCTTGTCAAGGGGAATGCCTTTACCCCAGGTTTCTTCATGAACTTCAACATCAAAGCCCAAGCGTTTGCCCATTTCAGCCCATAAATGACTGAATTGACCAAAACGATAGATCAATACTTTATCGCCTGGATTTAACGTGTTTGTGAGGGCGATTTCCCAGCCCGCAGTTCCTGTGGCAGGAAACACAAAAGCTTGTCCTGTTTCGGTTTTGAAGATTTTCTTCAGGTCTTGCAATAGAGGTGTTAATAACTTTGGAAAAACAGGAGAACGATGGTCTTCCATAGAAATATGCATCGCATTCAGAATTTCATTAGGTACGTTGGTAGGGCCTGGAATATATAGGTGGTTACGACCAGCCATGGTTTTGCCTCTTTAGTAGGTAGTGGAGTGATTGATTAAATTTGGACTTGGGATTGGAAAAACAAATACCCCAAAAAACTGGCAATAATGACATAGGCACCAACATTCAGCAAGATTTGATTACAGCTTTAAGTAGAAAGTGGTTTTAAAAAATTGACTTTAGTAGCACTAAAAGTAGAATGGGCGATTTATTTGTTTACTAGTCAGATCTTACTGACGTCAAGTTAAGAAACAAACATCAACACCCATAACCTTAGGAATGTAAAAATGAGCCACACTTTATATGCAGCGTCAGTTCAACGTGTTCAACGTTGTGAATTAGCAGTTCCTGGATCAAGTCCGGATATGTTTGAAAAGGCGATGAAAAGTGGTGCGGATTTCATTTTTCTGGATCTTGAAGATGCCGTTGCTCCCGATGACAAATTACGCGCCAGAAAAAATATCATTGAAGCTATAAACGACATGGACTGGAAAGGTCATGGCGTTACTGTTTCTGTGCGTATCAATGGCCTGGACACACAGTATATGGTGCGTGATGTCGTTGATTTGGTTGAGCAATGCGGTGCAAAAATTGACACTATTTTAATTCCTAAAGTCGGTGTTTATGCTGATGTTTATATGGTTGAAGCGATGCTTAACCAATTGGAAATGCAACAGGGATTAAAAAATAAAATAGGCATTGAAGCCCTGATTGAAACCGCCTTGGGCATGGCTAATGTAGAAGATATTGCACGCAACGGTGCCACAGGTCGTCTTGAAGCCCTGCATTTTGGTGTGGCTGACTATGCGGCCAGTAATCGTGCCAGAACGACCAATATTGGCGGTTTAAATCCTGATTATCCGGGTGACCAATGGCATTTTGCCATTAGTCGCATGACGGTTGCTTGCCGCGCTTACGGCTTGCGTCCCATTGATGGGCCTTTTGGAGATTTTAAAGATCCCGAAGGTTTCAAGCTGGCGGCAAGACGTGCTGCGGCCTTGGGTTGCGAAGGTAAATGGGCGATTCATCCCTCACAAGTCGACTTAGCTAATGAAATTTTTACTCCGCCTGCCGCTGAAGTTGAAAAAGCCAAGCGCATTTTAGTGGCATTGCAAGAAGCAGCGGCGCAAGGCAAAGGCGCGGCTGCCTTGGATGGTCGTTTAATCGATGCCGCTTCAGAGAAAATGGCTAATAACGTGGTACGCGCAGCTGAGGCGATTGCCGCAAAAACAAAATAAGGCGCTAGGCAAAAGACCAAAAAATCGTGTCTTTTGCCCTTAACCTTTTACCTTAATAAAAATTAACAAGGAGATGCTGTGGATATTCATGAGTATCAAGCGAAAGACATTTTAAGCGGTTACGGCATTAAAATCGCTGAAGGCGGATTGGCTTACAGTCCGGAAGATGCCGTGCAACGTGCCAGAGAAA
>CAIQND010000193.1 GCA_903873045.1 uncultured Methylococcaceae bacterium
AATGTTTCAGTGAAATCTGGTGGCATCAATCCGTAATCTGTAGCAGAAGCTTCACTGACCACAGGTGCCGCCAATAATGACATTAAAGCCAAAGTTTTTAAAATTTTCATACAATAAATACCTATTAAGAGTGAGTGGAAATGTGGAAAAGGAAAGCAATGGGGGCGACTAAATTGATTTTAAAATCTAGGTTACCCTGTTCTTACACCTAATTTTAGGTACGCGGTCAGTAGCTTAAACACAATGCTTTAAAAAAACGACCACACTTGATAACACCCCACCCAACTTCAAAACAAAAAATCTATATTTGCTGTATTGTAGGTGTTATCTTCCAGCAAGGAAAATTGCCGGAAACGCCACCACGCGCTACGCTTGGGTGGTCTTATTCCGGCCTACCTGGCTACGTGTAGTTTAAATCATTTTTATCTTGGCTGGGGTGCGGAATATTGGCAATTATAGTTCTTTGCAAATGAACAGAGTGTAAATTTTGGCATAAAAAACAATAATATCAATCTATTATCTCTTAAAACCACGATCAATTCATTTGCAAAGAACTATAGTTATAAGTCGGATAGGCTCCTAGGCGAATCAGAATACGCAACGTTAAAGTTTGAAATATAAGGATGGTATTCTCGGTAAATTCAAAACTTGCACATTATTTTATTATAGAGCAACCATTTCAACACATCCATAGGGTTCGATTCTGGTATGTAAAGCTTTATCACCATTACACATTCCATCAATTGTTCGTTGTGCATTTTTTTAATCAACTCAACGATTGGTATGCCACGAACGAATGCGAATGGCTCTTGATGTTCTTCCAATATTATTGCATCTACAGTCTCAATTATATACGCACCAACTATTGGGATGGTTTTAATCACTGCTTTGGGATTTATAGTGAGAATATCCCATTTATTGATGGATATTTTGTCTTCTTTTATCTCTTCATATGGTTTTATTGATTGATCTTTTCTTATTTCCCAAAATTGACTTTCGTTATACCTGTTCTGGCGGTTATAAAATTGCTTTGTCCATTCAGTATTTTTGATAACTTCTGTTGTTATCATGTTGCTATAAAATGCCATAGCTGAGTCGCAATTCTCTTTTTTTGCGAGCAAGGTGTTTACGACTATGGCCCCTTGAAATGCTGATTTAATTGCTTTTTGAACGCCTTGTGAGGAGAGTGGGTCCATCGAAAAGGCGGCATCACCTACTTTGATGTAGTTCTCTGCTATAGGTTGATTATCGACATAAGGCGTGGCTGAACATGCTGTTATATCACTTAATTTATTGTTGAACAGGTTTTGATTAAATAGTGTTGCATTTTTGAGGTTTTCTAAATAGTACGCTTTTACCGATGAAGCTGTTTTAATAGCGCATGGATCAGAAAAAATGCAGGCCATGAAACCTTGCTGAACAACAGGTGCTCCCCAATACCATTGATCTTTACCTGCTTCTATAAACGAAATTGAATCCGTCGTTTTTGTCTGCTGCCAATAGGCGTAGATTGCAATTGTTTTGGGTAGATACGCTTTTTTAGTTCCCTTTACAATTGATTTTCTACCTGTGGCTTCGACTAAAAATTTGGCCAATAAAGTTGCTTTGTTTGCTTGCGGGTGCGTCAGAGTTATTTCCCATTCACCTATTTCGGTTTGAGTTAATTGGTGCAAGTTACAAGGCCGCAACACCTTCACCCCCGCTACTATAGCTGACTGAAGCAACATTTCATCGAACACAGCCCTGTCGACATGATAGCCCGCTTTATGTGCCACAAATTCTTTAATTAATGGTTGATCATTTTCCCATAGAATATGGGTTGTGAATGCTCTTGAAAAATCAGCATGGTTTATTTTCTCAGTTATTCCCAATAGCTCCAGCCAATGATGTATGCCCGGTGTTAGCGATAAACCGATGCTAGAGCGCGGCTGGTGGTCTTTTTCAATTAGCACAACGGAATAGCCAAACTGAGCTAGTTTTAATGCTATGGTTGCACCGGAAGGCCCGCCTCCAATGACACAAACGTCAGATTTTTTCATGCGAGACGATGTAATTTATTTATTCCAACCGGGCACAAGGCGGTTAATTCTTTCATGAGATTGAATGGCAAAATGTAACCAGCCCCGAATATAATCACAGGCAGTTCTACCCTTATCAATGACTTCATGGTGACAACCTCCACCGCATAAATACCTTGCCCAGCACACATTACATGGGCTTTGCTTTTGCACATGCCTATCGGTTAGCCAAATATTTTGTAACTCACGATCAATCCCATCTTCTACTGTTCCCATTTTGCCTTTTGGTTCGTTTACAAATCTGTGGCAAGCAGCTAACTCACCATCAGCAGATACCCCCATATACCCAGCACCAGCACCACAAGGGTAAGGTCGATGTGTCGCTTTCCCTATTTCTTTTAAAGCATTGACCATATTTAAAAAAGGATAACGCTTGCCTTGTAGAGTAGCGTGTTCAAATTTTAATCCACAGGCAATCATGCCAGCTAACAAATGTTTTAGATCATCTTTCGACATTTCATTTTTTCCGTTACTCGACTTTAACAACGGCGAAAACCCAACGCTATGGAAACCCATGTCAATAAACTCATCCAAAGCTTCAGCTAAATTTATATTGTCGGGTGTGACGGTAACCCGAGCTGATACTTGCATGTTTTTCTGTATTGCGAGTAGAGGTTTGATATTTTCCATAATTTGATCATAACTTCCTGCACCATTTTTTAACGGACGCAAATTATCATGGGCGTCTTTCAAACCATCTAAACTAATGGTGATTGAAAAACCATATTGCTCAAAAAAATCCGCGTCATCAATCCGCATCAATGTGCCATTAGAAGTCATGGAAAATTTAATAATTATTTCCCGGTCAGCCGCGAGATTTGCTGCATATTCAGTGGCCAATCTTAAACCTTGTCTATTCATTAAAGGTTCACCGCCCAAGAAGGTTAGCTGAACGGTATCCCCTTTTTTACGCCCATTTATTAATAGCTCAATAGACTTTTTCGCCATATCGAATGACATATTTTTCGAAGATCCACCAAAGTCACCCTGCTCTGCATAACAATAAGAACAGCCCATATTGCATTTTTGGGCAATAGCGAGCGAAAGCGCATGCAATGGCGGTTCTTGCAATCCTTTATCATCAATTAATGCGGGTGCATCTAAGCCTAAAGCGACCAACTCATATTGGATAGACTGCTCGTCATTTAACTCTATTAATCTAGTCAATCGAGCTTCTATTTCCGGTGTTATTTGATGGCGTCTACTCCCATTGACAATGAATAATTGTGTATTTTTGCTTCCCTTTACCAAATGAATATGCGCCGATTTAGCACCGGATTGTTCGGTTATATGAGCAGCTAAACCAGTAGTAATTTTTGCATAGGGGTTAATTATCTTTACGATAGATTCTGTACTCATTCGCTTTATTTATTTCCTTCGGAATCTAAGGCATCAAAGCCTTTAACAATAAAGGCTAATTCACCTTCCCAATTTTCAAAAAGATCGTCGTAGGTAATAAATCGGGTGTCCGTTCTATCATCGGGAAGATAATTTCCGCTACGCTTTTTAGTCATCCAGTTGTCGCCTTTACTCAATCCGTTTTCGCCAGGCTCTACATTGACATAATCAGGTCTACTAGCGGCCCAATAGTAACAAGCACATTCGCGATAATCGTTTTGCCAAGGTGCACAAAGTCCTTGGGTTAATTCGCCTGGTTCTACAATATCATCAGACAAAACCGCCGAATTCTCTTGAAAGAACGTATTTACCTCAAGTTCTACTTTTATGAGTTTACTATTGTTATCGTTTAGCTCTTCACGGGTAAATATAACTTCTTCTTTACTCCGTTTATGGGTGAAATAACAAGTGATGGTCTGACCTTGATAGCGTAAAACATGTGCAAGATTATTTGACCACTCCATAAAAGAAACGCCGTTAGGATTAGCCGTAGTAATTAATATTTGACTGTCATCACCATTAGGCAAGGTTGGGCCTGTGGTAACCACCATTGTCGGTTGACCATTTACTCCTACTAATCGATGATATTTTAAGTGTGAAAGCTTACCTTCACCATCGATAACCAAATTGTTGTTTTCTATTAAGGTTATCCCTTTAAAGGCTCTACGCCATATATTTCTGAAATCTAACTCCAGCCCTGGAAAACAATTAGAAATAGCTGTTCGTGGTAAAACAGAAAATGGATTACCTTTTCCCCTGTAGTGTAACTGCGCCTTAAGATTAGAAACTAATAACGCAGAACTTTCATCCGTATGCAAGGTTTCTGCCGCTTTGCGAAATAATGCCGAAGTCGCACTTTGTATCACGGTATTAATTTGGCGATAGGTTAAGCACAAAGCTCTACCATCGGCACCTCGCATCAGCGAGGGCATTTTTCTACGCTCTTCGTTAGACAAATCGCCAATTTTGTTGGGTCTACGCAGGGCATTCTCGAACCAAGGAGCTGCCCCTGTGGCAATACCATTGAACACGCGTTCATGAATCGCTCTGACAGCAAGATTATCCACCAGTGAAGTAGCCATAATTGGCTCGTACATTCTGCCAAAATCGTTAGAATCTTGTGCCACCATTGTGCTTGCGACTCGAGCCCGACCTTCGTAAGGGTTTCCATTCATGATAGCCGTGTTCATCAACCGAACCGTTTCTATAGCTCGCCTGATAATTTCCTCAGCTTCTTCTATTGGTACCTCTTTATCAACTTCAGGGCCGAGTAAGATTTGCTCCAATTCATCGGTCACTACTCTTACAGGCAGTGTATCAGGGGCATAGGCGGGTGGTCCTGCGCTGATATGCGCTCTGGCTATAAGCGTAGTTCCATCAGCATTTTTCAGATGTACGGCCGCAAAGCCATCGCATTCATCATCTAAATACCCCCAACTCACACGTAGCTCCCCGTCGTTATAACCTGCGAAAATTCCACCAGGGTTAGTTAATATGGGCCACTTTTGATTACCCTCTTTATAACCAAACCATGGGCCAGACTCTTTATACAACAGAAAATCTTCGCCCAATTTTTCGTAAAGCGGGTCGCGGCTTGGAGCATCCCCCACATTTTCAATTCTTTGACTACTCGTTCCGTAAACCTTTCCTTCAGCTGGGGTAAATCTAAATCTAATTTCAGGAAACTTTTCAGACGGATTAATAAACTGAACGTGCCCTAAAGGTAATTGCTTTCCATCACGGAAGTTTAGACATGCCCCATTAATAGCTAGTTTTTCGTGAGTGGTAATATTTTTTATTTCAGCTTGAATTTTATCGGTTAAATCTTGAGTTCTTCTATACAGTTTGATATTACCTAATTCTACATGCCAAGATATATCAGCCAGAGCAAGCCCCGCATCTGCCAATAAGTGCGTTGTTAATGGCACTAATATTTCTGGGTTTTGGTCAGTAATGGCAAAAACTTCTAAGAAGGGTGCTACAGCACGAACTGTTCCGTGCTTATCATTAATTGAAGTGGCATCTTTAAAAATTATTTTTTCTGGGTGGTAATTTTTTATATCACCCGTTTTCGGATCCACTTTCAATGATTCTTTGGGAATAATATGCCTAAAATCTAATGGTTTTTGTTTTAGCACTTCCAAATCAAATGCATCTAAAGGTAGTTTTGATGATCCCAGCCGACCTATAGCGATAGGTGGCAATATTCTTAAACCTATAATTTTAATTTTCATTTTTTCACCTTAAACAGGTATATAGACTTTCAGATAAATAACTTCCAAGTAACACCAAGAAAATCATTGATTTTAAAGGTTTTTAATTGGTAAAGTTGGAAATTTAATATCTGAAAGTCTATAGGGATATTATTAATCTGCGACAGCGATTAGTTTATTGACAATGTCATTCAGCTTTTGATCAGCGTCTCTTAATGAATAAAGATAGGTGTGATCAGCTTCAGGTGAAGTCACTAGTAATTCGTCAATCAATTTTCCTGAGGCTTCCAATAAATCTTGATGCACGCGCCATTTGCTTTTTTCGCTGATAGGCAAATCCATGGTATAAGGGATTAAAAAAGGCGGGCCAGCCATCGTTGCTGAGCCTGTTTTGATAGGGGTTTTCACCAAAACATTCGCAATACTTCTCAGGTTGTACATTTCACCAAAAGAAGCATGAATAATTGTTCCCCGTGGCGAAGTGGAACCGGATGAATTTAAGCCATCGTCTAATAAAAAACTATGCGTTAAGAAAGTCAATAGCATTCTGTAACGCACATTAAATAAATTCGCCCATCTTTGCGCCAGTGGATTTTCAATGACATCAATCTGCACATCCGTTTTTAATCCTTCAGCAGGTGATTCGCTTGGGTCATTAATTTCATCTGCAATAGTGGGATTGAAAGCAACTTTTCGAGATGGGCTGAAGTCACTAGGCATCTTTCTCCATTCTTTATAGATACCCAAAAAACGTTTGAAATGAGATAGCTCATTATCATTTTTCGATGTTGACTCACCTTGTTCGGCTATTTTTTCTAATGCACTTATAACATCGGTTCGCGAACTAAGTGGCACGATCAAAACATCGGGTGCACCTTTAGCATTCGCATGGGTACTGTTACCACGGGCTCCGCCAGCATATCCCCTACCCCATTCATCAAATTTAGCTTGATAAGGGTATGTTTTGGGTAAAAATATGTCATCTTTTATTAAAAGAGTATTTTTTACAATGGCCAAAATCTCACTGAACAATTTACTCACTGGATCGCCGTGTTCATCTTTGGAAATATAGCATTTAATTTCTTGCTTAATTTCTTTCGTTTCCTCGTCGTCTTGAGAATTTGGCTGTAACCAGCTTGCAGGTGACTCGGCAAAAATATATTTTGCCAGAGATGATAATGTAAAGGGTTCTAAATTAAATTCGAAAGGATACAAGGTAGAATCCCACGGAAAGTCTTGTCTGCTGAAATTTAAAGGTGCTCCAATAACTCTTAATACATTTTGAACAGAAACAAAATGTCCCATTTCCTCTTTGGCTATTCCCAGTACAATTTCTTGCCAGCACCTTACTTTTTCGCGATCGGCTTCTGCAATGTGCTCACCACCGATACTGTAAGCGGCATAAAGGTATTGAACCATTAAACCGTGTTCAAGCTCTGCATCGATATGCAGTAAAAAGCTGAGCCAATCTTTAGGGTTAAACTCTGGCGGAATATTTAGTTCCTGTAATTCTTTATTTAATAGCCTTAATTTCTTAGTAGGATCTTCCTCACTCAGTAAGAATGCTAAGTGACGTGAATAATTATTACGCATTTTATCGTTTTAAAACTCCGAATTAAAATTAACTAATCATTAATTTATGGAAGGAACACTATCTTTAACTAGTCAATCAAAACTACCTGGTTCTGATAAATAGCCCTAATTGCGCTCATTGACATTGTTGAATGCTAAGCTTATGCCTTCTTGCGAAGTGTGTTGATTTGTATATGAGGCCAGCGGGTCGTGCCGCCATCGGTGCCAAATTGAAACTCGAAGAATTGAATCTGCTCGTATTGCAGTTGAAGAACTTCTTTTTCATCCTCAATCACTGTCTCAATCCACAAACGACATTGCATCTCAACGACAGGCGTGTTTCTTTGTACAAAGGGTATGTTTAAAATACCACCTTGTGGTCCGCCTTCATGTTTTGTACTTAAATTAATAAAGGTGTGTTTGTCGATTTTCTGATCCTTGATGGCATCCCGAAGGCGCAGGTCTGGACGAACAGAATAAGGGTACAATTCATGGGCAAGAATGCGCTGAGTATAGGTTCTGTTACCACTTGGATCTGTTGCAGGCAAAGACAAATCATGGACCCAATCAGGTGCTTTACTATCGAGATCGATGGGAGTGCTCGGTGTTGTGCCTGCCAATCCCATACTGGGCGAAATAGCAAGATGGTCAGAATCCCAAGCGGCAGTGTCCTGTGGAAACTGGGGTTTACCTTTAACCTCTGTGTCTTTGCCTGTCAGTAGAATAGTGCTGCCATGAGGAATCGTCCCGCTGCGTGAAATTGAATAAGCAGGAATATAGCCAGGGCCTTCTGAACCGTCTCCTGAAGAAAGTTCAGGGAAACCAATGTCAGTTTTGATAGACTCGTCATCAGCAGGGTGATTGTATAGTTTGTCAAGCCAAAGATACATTCCGTTCTCCTCGTGGATACCGACTCCATTCAAGTCTTGAATGCTTTGGTTATATTTCACTGCACCACAGAACTGCTCATTAGCACCCCCACGGTTACGCACGCCTCCTGGCACTAGTGTGAAGGTGAGTTCCTCTGTATAGTTCTCGCAGAGGAAGTGGAACTTTCCAGGGATTGTCTCTGAGTTGGAGCCTGGGGACGGCATGCATGTTGTGTGAAGCCCCCAGTTTGTGTTGTTATTGCTGGGATTGTGGTTAACCCACGTTCCTTCCAGCAGTTTGAGTATACCGTAATCAGCGGGATTATTGATGGCTTCAGGCGTAAATTTCGGTGACAAATCAGGCATTTTGATCATCCTATTTATTAGTATTGTTAAAAGTCGGTTTTCTATGCAACGTAGTTGCAAATATATATGATTAGACTCCCTAGTTCACATTGTAGCGTTAAGAGATCTAGATATTTTTACTCTGTCATAACTTGAAGCTTGTAATGGTTTTCTGCATTTGGGTGGTCTTATTCCGGCTTACTCGGCTACTCGGCTACAGGACTTCGTTATTAGCCGATTTAGCAATTCAAATTAGGCAGCTAAATAATAACGCCAATCCACCACTAACATAAGTAACGTTACAGTAACGCTGCCGGTGTTACTGTAACGTTACTTGTAAAAGATTTGTTTATGTGCGGGGTTGTAGTAAGCAAGATACGGTGTAATTATTCACCTCCCCCTTTGAAAAAGGGGGATTGAGGGGGATTTATCTAATAAAATCTCCCCTAACCCCTCTTTGTTAAAGAGGGGGACTGAATAATTACGATACGGTTAGATAATTTG
>CAIQND010000194.1 GCA_903873045.1 uncultured Methylococcaceae bacterium
AATTTTAATCTGGCTAGCTTTCCAGGCAGGAATAATACTGGATAACACTGAAACTATTATTGTTGATAAAAAAGCATACAATAATACCGATGGCACAATAAGTATTAGTGAAATGTAACCGCGTGACATTCCTGGTGGTGGCGGTATATCGATACCACCTAAAATATTAATCACCATCGCAATAATCACACCAAATATAATACCTAATAATCCACCTAAAACACCTAATAAAAAACCCTCGGTGATAAATAACTGCATAATTTGCCAGCGCGGTGCACCAATAGCGCGTAAGGTCCCGATTTCACGGGTACGTTCAAAAACCGCCATAGTCATGGTATTAATGATGCTAAATAACACAATAATAGCAATAATGACTTGAATTACATTAAATAAACCACGATACATAACGAGCACTTTTTGATAATAAAACGCCATTTCTTCCCAGTTACGGTATTCTAGTTTAAGCCCAGTTTTTGCTAATACATCGGGTAGTTTAGCAAGTACAGCATCAAGCATTTCGGTATCTTTCAGTAACACAATAATTTTTTCAACTGATTTTGTATCTAAGGTTTTTTGAACCATATTTAAAGGTAATTTCACAAACACGCTGTCATAGTCCTGCGAACCCGATTGAGCAATACCAACCAATTTAAAATCAATGGCATTAATAGCACCATCCAAAGTATTGGTCATAATCATCAAATAATCACCTACTTTAGCATTTAAGGCTTTGGCTAATTCCACGCCAATAACCCCACCATTTGGGGTATCCTGATCTAATTGTTGACCGTCTATCAGTGTTTCAAAAGCAGAAAACTCTTCTTCTTGCTCTGGAACAATCCCCGTTACTTTAGCACTTAGGGTTTTATTCCCCGTACTGATTAAACCAGAAAGCGATAATCGACTGGTAACTGCTAATATTTCTGGCAATTGTTTTAAGGCGGATTCAACTTTTTCAGGTTCTTTAATTAAATATTTAGCAGGATTAGCAACACCATGTTCGTTATAGCCTTGTGCATAAATTTGGATATGCCCTAATTGGGTGTGAATGGTTGACTCACGTAGAGCCTGAAAAGTAAATTCAATGAAGCCACCAAAGATAATAATGCTACAAACCCCTGAAATAATGGCTGATAAAGTAATAAAAGTACGGCGTTTATTACGAAGAATATTACGAAAAGCGAGACTTAACGTTTTCATGAGAGTAATACCCCGTCTTTTAGGACATAGGTTTTACTGGCATATTGGCTGATTTTTGGATCATGGGTGGAAAACACAAAGCTGGTACCGTGTTCTACATTTATTTTTTTCATTAAATCCAAAATTTCTGTGCCTGTCACTGAATCTAAATTGGCGGTTGGCTCATCAGCTAATACGAATTTAGGGCGGGTCACTAAAGCTCTGGCTATGGCTACGCGTTGGCGTTGCCCGCCAGAAAGATTGTCAGGGCGATGCTGAGCATGTTCTTCTAAGCCCACTTCATTTAGCAAAGCCGCCACACGCAGCTTACGCTCTTTGCGGGAAACGCCTGACAGCAATAAGGGATATTCAACATTCTCAAAAGCCGTGAGTACTGGAATTAGATTGAATGATTGAAAGATAAAACCTAAAAATTTATTACGTAATGCTGATTGCTTTGCATCTGAAAGCATATCAGTACGTTTATCAAGTATTTTTACCAGTCCTGATGTAGGTATATCCAGACAACCGATTAAATGCAGTAAGGTTGATTTACCGCTACCAGACGGTCCAATAATAGCGATAAATTCATGATCGCCAAAATGTAAACTCACACCATTTAAAGCAACCACCTGTCGCTTTCCTAAATAATAATGTTTAACTACATTTTCAACTTCAATCATTAAGAGCTTCCTTTGCCTGTTTTGCCCATTCGCTACTGGGGGCGGTTTCTATCGCTTGTTTGAAATAGGTTTTTGCTTCCTCATTTTTATCTTCCTTGACTAATACTTGCCCCATTTTAAAATAAACTTCTGCTCGGTTTTCTATGGGGGCTTCTACATGCTTATATAAATTCAATAAATACTCTAAATCTGGTTTTACTTTACCACCGCGTCCTAAAAACCCTGGCAAAGCCATAGAGTTGTTTATTCTGACAAGTCTAATAACATAATTATCTTCAGCTTTGCTAACGGCTTGGTCTAATTGAGCAATACCTTTATTTACATCACTTATTTTACTAATAGGATTCCAGGAATCCCTTCCCACCATGGTTTGTGCGCTACCTAAATAAGCTAAAACTTCATAATCCTTAGGTAATATTTTCGCTAATGGCTTTAAAATATCATAAGCTTTTTGCGCAGCCCCAGATTGTTCTAAAACCGCAAGATTATGCCAGGCAATGCCCAAACGTTTTTGTTCATCAGGAGTGTTTTTGGCATTTTGTTCTTGGCTGATTAATTGTTCCAATGCGGTTACCTCACGTAAGCCATAAAGCTGAGTTAATGGTATTTCTGCCCAGGAAATTCTGGCAAGACCAAGTAACAAAAAAATAATGATCACTCTATTCATATAATTTCATCTTTTAATTGCGTTTCTAAATGCACAAGTAAGGTATCCGCCAATTGTTCTATGCTGTTGTCCTGCATAATTTTTAACACGGATAAACTCACGCCCGTTCCTCTTTCAATTAATCCTTGTATTTCTACTGCCATTAAAGAATCCAAGCCCAAATTATTTAACGGTACATCAGTATCTAAACTATTGGTAGGTAAACGCATGATATTGGCAATCCAATCAACCAATAACCCAATAATATAAGACTGTTGTTCCTGATTATTATTTTTAGCTTTTAATTCTTTATAAAAGCTTTGTAATGGGCTTTCAATAGCTAACCATTCTGTATCTAGCAAGTGTTGGTAACGCAGGGCAATAATTTTATTTGAATTACTATATAGAAAAACTTGCCAGTCTATATGCATCAAACCGAGCTGTGCATCGGGAGCATTGAGTGCAATGGAGAGCATTTGCATCGCTTCATCGGCAGTGAAACTATCAATTCCAATCTGTTTTAAACGCTCATCCATGCCTTGTTTTGCTGCCATACCCACTTCTGCCAACACCCCCCAATTGATACTTAATGCCTTGAGACCTTTTGCTTGTCGATAATGTGCAAGTTGATCAAGGTAGTTATTAGCTGCGACATAATTACTTTGCCCTGGCTTTCCGAGTATTGATGAAATAGAAGAAAACAACACAAAATACTCTAAATTTAAGGTTTCTGTGTGACGATGCAAATGCCAGGCTCCCAGTGCTTTAGGACGCATAACTTCCGCCAGGCGTTCAGCAGTTAAATCAACTAACATCACATCATCCAATACCGCAGCGGTATGAAAAACACCTACCAACGATGGAAATTCCTGTTGAATTTTGGCAATTAAATCGGCAACTTGATTACCATCGGATATATCAACTTTAACTTCCATGACCTGAACGCCAGAATCATCTAGTAATGCCAGTGTTTCTTTAGCTTCGGTACTTGCCGCCCCGCTTCGTCCAACCAAAACCAGATGCTTAACACCATTTTTTGCCAACCACAGAGCCAACTTTAAACCAAAGCCACCAAAAGCTCCGGTAATTAAATAACTGCCTGCTTTTAAATTTAGACCGTTATTTTTTCTAGCCTTCGCAGTAATAGAGTGACTTGCACCGATATTTAGAGCAATTTTTTGTTGCTTACATAACGCTAAAGCCTGTTCAAACTGATTAGCGGATAAAACCTCTATTGTTAAAGGTTGCAATAAAGATTTATTAAAAGCCGTCAACACTTCTTGTAATAATTGCCGATAAATAATGGGGTGTTGTTGCGCGAGCAGGGGCATATCCAAAGTAATGAGTTGAAAATTTTTATACTGTTGCAACTGGTTACCCACATTCATTATCACCTTGGCAAAAGGTTTAGCCAGAATTAAAGTTTTGCCTGCTACTTCAGCACTTAAATGATTGATGATGACATCAAAGCCTAGCGGATGAGTTTGCGCAATGTGCTGAATAAAATGCTCTTCTTCTACTGAAAAACACTGTGTGATCCCTAGTGCTTTTAGAGCCAAGTGTTTTTGTGTGCTTTGGTAAGTGGCAACAACCTTTTTTGTTTTAATAAGCGCAACCTGTACCGCCGCTAAATCGCTGTTGTCTTCACTGGCATGGATTAATACGGCATCATCACTTTGTAACTGTGCAATATGTTCAAGAGCATACCAAGCGCGAGCAAAATCTAACAAAGAAGCGGCATAAAACACCTGTTCAGGTATCGAAGGCTGGGGGTTTTTAGTTAATGCGCGGGCAATGCCATTAAATAAGGATGTTTTTTCGGTCTTCAAAATACAAACATCACCTAGTACTACTTTACGGTAACTGCTTAAAGTCGTTATCGGTAGTAACGCGATAACAGATTGGTTTGCTTTATATTCTTTATGATTACTACGACTGATTTGTCCATAAACTGGTATTAATGTTTCCTGACCGACATTAAAATCTGGCGACAACACGGCATAATCAATATGCAATTCCAGTTCATTTTGTGCTAAGAGAAGGCGGTCTGTTTGCTGCCAAAAAAATTGTTTTTGGTCTTGTTGCAAAGAAAAGGCATCGTTTCCTGTTAACGGGAGGTTTTCCTGTTTATATGGGTTCTGCCAATGTTGTAGGCGATAGGCAAAGCGTTGTCCTTGATAAAAAACGATTTCCCGCTCTTCATCATTGATCAACAATTCTTCTGCCAATAGCTCTAAGGTTTGTGCATTTTTGCAATTATCTATATCAATGGTTCTACAGTTAATAGTATATTCACTGGTAATAACACGGGTTAAACCGACAACTGTTGCTTGGGCTGCATTGATAACAGGTGCTTTTGCGAGGCTTTGTGCGCCAGAGCTTAAAACGAATAACCGCACCAGGTCTTTATTCGCTACGGCAGACATATAGGTTTTAGCACAATAGAGCAAAGTTGTCGCCATTAACGTACCATCGACATCCAACCCTGCATCCAGGTCTAAACTCCAGGCAAACAACATATTTTGCAATTCGTAAGACTTTACCTCAGTCATTAAACATATCATGTCATCTTGATGTTGAGGGCGTATGCTAAAGCTGTTGCTGTCCAGTTGCCTGAATTCATCGCCCACATACACTTTCACAATACGCTGTTCACCCGTTTGTTGTAGTTTAACAAGCGAGGCTTCAGCGACACCTTTGCTGTCCATAAATAGCAACCAGCCTGTATTTAGTGCCGGTTTTTCTTCTAATGCCTTAGGCTCCCAGACAATCTGATAAAACCAGTTATCAATACTACGTTGCTGCATGTTGCTCGCTAATGCTTGGCAACGTAAATCTTTAATCACTACTAATAACTCGCCATTATCGTCACACAGACAAATATCAGCGGTAATAGTGTTTGCGTTACGTTGTTTAATTTGACTGTACGCCCATAAATTTTCGCACGGAGATTGATAAAAATCCATGTGTCCCAGGGCGACAGGAATAAAACTGCGCTCATCCTCAGCATCGACAATACCGATTAAAGACTGGAATGCGGCATCCAGTACAGTAGGATGCAAAGCGTAAGAGGTCACAGGAATTTGTGCCTGAATCTTGACTAAAATTTGATCTTCGCCACGAAAAACCTGTTGTATCGGTCTAAACGCTTTGCCGTAGTGCAAATTACGTTTTGCTAAACGCGCATAAAGTACTTCAACCGCTATAGGTTTTTGACATTGTGAACGTAAGGTATCGAGAGATAGGGCTTTTTGTGGCGTTGGCGGCAGCGTTGATAAATACCCTAGGGCATGTAAGAGCCAATGCTTGCTGTTGTGGGCGCAGCTATAAATTTTGAACTGTCGGGTATCGCTATCGTACTCACTGCGGAGCACTGGTTCATCCAGCTCGTCAATCACTAAAGCACGTTGAAAAGCAATATTTTCTATAACACAACCGTGCGCACTATGAACAAGTCTTTGTAGTTGTAAAGCACACTCAATATAAGCCGCACCAGGCAATATCACTAAACCCTGCACCTCATGCTCTGGTAACCACGGTAAATATTGACTGTTTAAGGGTTGTTGCCACGTAGGTAACGGGGTATTTTGACGATGACCGAGTAATGGGTGGTCATTATCGTCCCCTAGACGGTCAAATAATGAGGCTTCACTTTCTAGCCAATAGCGTTCCCGTTGCCACGGATATAAAGGCAAACGCACAAATTGTCCGCCTTCAGGATAGAATTTTTGCCAATTGGGCACTAAGCCTAAACAAAACAGCTCCGCCAATGCCTGGTAAAAAGTTAATGATTCAGGTTGGGCGCGTTTTAAACTGGTCACCACTTGCCCCCGTACTTTAGCGTGATTAAGCATTTCCTTAATTGAAGCACCCAAGACGGGATGTGGACCAATTTCTAAAAATAATTTATGACCCTCTTCTGCTAATGCCACAATAACATCGGCAAACAGGACGGGTTGGCGCATATTTTGATACCAGTATTCACCGTCATACAACACGCTATCAACACGCTTACCCGTTACGGTTGAGTAAAGCGGAATCGTTGGCAAAACTGGTTTAATCTCTTTTAAGCTGTCCAAGAGTTCATCGCGTATTTCCGCCATAATCGGGCTGTGATAAGCCAGCTCTACCCGTAAGAAACGGTTAAAAATCTCTTTACTTTCAAGTTCTGCGGCAATATTTTCTAAAATATCACTATCACCAGATAAGGTGACGGAAGATGGGCTGTTAATGGCAGCAAAAGAAACTTTATCTTCATCGTACTGGGTCAATAATTCTTGGGCATCGTGACAGGATAAGCCTGCTGCCAGCATTTTTCCGCGTCCTGATAGCTTTTTTTGTAAGCGGCTGCGATGGAAACTAACAGCAAGCGCATCTTCTAAACACAGTACCCCTGATGTATAGGCGGCACTGACATCACCAACGCTATGCCCGACAATTGCAGCAGGTTCAAAGCCCTTGGAACGCCACAATTCAAATAAACCGACTTGCAGGACAAAATTTGCGGGTTGGGCAATTTGCGTTTCGGAGATTTTCGATTCTTCTTCGGTTTTTTGCATTTCTTCAAGAATCGACCAGCCGGCAATGGATTGAAAAATTTCATCACAACGTTCTACAGTCGCCTTAAAAACAGGTTCTTGTTGGAACAGTTCTTGTCCCATAGCCCACCATTGTGGTCCCATACCGGTCATGACAAAAACCGCTTGGCTTAAATCGGTTGAGGATTTTGCTGATAACAAATGTTGCCCTTGACCATCAGCAAAAACTGTGAGTTGTTGCTGTAATGCGTCACGGCTCTCGGCAATTAAACCGAGGCGATAGCGATGATGTTCACGGCGAGTGGCAGCAGAATAGCAAATGTCGCCTAAATCGTGATTATCTTCAGCTATAAAATGAGCATAACGCCCCGCTAATGCTTGCAGGGCTTTTTCGCTTCGTGCCGATAACGGTAAAAAATAAAAATTTTGAGTGGTTTTTTGGGGTTTAATCGTTGTAGGTAAAAACTGGTGTAATAAAGCATGGGCATTCGTGCCGCCATAGCCAAAAGAATTCACTCCAGCATAGACACCCTCTTCATGTTCGGGCAAAACTTCAACACAACGTGGTAAGCGCAAACCTAGCTCTTCAAAAGGAATGCCAGGATTAGGTGTTTGTAAGTTGGCAACTGGGGGGATTTGTTTATTGTTCAGGCATAAAGCAGCTTTAATCAGTCCCGCTATGCCCGCTGCCGCTTCCAGGTGACCAATATTGGCTTTTAACGAACCTACCCAGCAAGGATTTTCCGTAGGTTTTTGTAAAGCTTCACCTAGAGCCTGGCATTCATAAGGATCGCCGATATTTGTTCCTGTACCGTGCGCTTCTATGTAAACAAGCTTATCAGTGCTCACATTAGCTTGTTTCAGCACCGTGGTAATTAATGCCGCTTGCGCTTTTGGATTGGGAACGGTAATTCCATCGGTACGCCCATCCTGATTAATACCCGTGGCGACAACAGTGGCATAGATCAAATCTCCGTCCGCTTGTGCTTGCGCCAAAGGCTTTAAAATCACAACTCCAGCACCTTCACCGCGCCCATAACCATCACCCCGCGCATCGAAACTTTTGCTACGTCCATCAGCGGCTAAAAACTGCCCTTTAGCCATAGTCATTGGGGTCTCTTGTTTATACATCACATTGACACCACCGACTAAAGCCAGATTACATTCACCACGCCATAAAGCCTGACTTGCCTGATGAATAGCAACCAAAGAGGAAGAACAGGCAGTATCCATAGTAAAGCAAGGTCCGCGTAAATCAAGCATATAAGCCAATCGTGCGGATAATAAAGTTTGACTAAAACTAACCGCACTGTGAGTGTTAATTAAGTGGCGATTGAATGCGTTGGTTTGTGATGTGAGGTGATCCATCATAAAACCGCCCATGAACACACCCGTATTAGAACCCGCTAACTGGCTTGCTATTAAGCCCGCATCTTCTAAAGCTTCCCAAGCTACCTCCAATAAAAGGCGTTGCTGCGGGTCTAGTGTTTCTGCTTCTCGAGGTGAAATGCCAAAAAACAAAGCATCCATTTCATCCAACGGTTGCTGTAAAAAACCACCTTGCTTAACATAAACCTTACCTGGCTTAGCTGGATTTGGGTCATAAAAACGTTTGATATTCCAGCGGTCTTTAGGGACTTCAATAATGCCGTCTTTCCCTGAACATAACAGATTCCATAAGGCTTGGGCTGAGTCTGCATTTCCTGGGAAACGGCAGCCGATACCAATAATGGCTAGAGGTTGGTTGATGATGGACAATTGCATTTTTTGGCTCTTCTGATTTTGGCGTGGAGGATAAAATTATTAAAAAACAGTATAATACTTACATTGAGCGGGTATGAAGAATCAAATATCACGTATTTTACCTGCATTATTGCTGAAATTGGCGGATTTTAAAATCATGCTGTTTTTTGTTTAAAAATATGTTTATTTTTTATCGGTGATTTTAGCGGCAAAGTTTACTTTTTTCTCGTAATTTAAAAGAAGTCGACCCGCTCAATGTCAGATAATACGCTAAATTCCACTTTAAGCAATTCTTAAAAAATGACCACTTTTTCCTCATCTATTAACCTGCCTAATATTAAGGTAACTGACCAAGAAACTCTTGGTAATGGCGATATTATTGTGCGTGTAGAATGCTTGGAAA
>CAIQND010000195.1 GCA_903873045.1 uncultured Methylococcaceae bacterium
CAGCAGAAACCTGTCAGAAAATTATCAAAAAGATACGGGCTACCGAAGATAAATTTTGGGAAGATGATGTGAAATTAGACACAAATTAACTTAACCTTGCATTATAACACGGAAATTTTTCAATCCTATCTATTCATCTGCGGGGAACTATAGGTATTAATGTGGGTAGCATTTAAGATTGGATTTTAACTGCTTTACGATTTGCCATCCATGGCAACTGGATCCCGGCCAACCCTCGCTTCGCTCTCCCTACCGGGATGACGGCTATAGGGTTTGGTGGGTTAAGTGTGGGTTGGAGTGGTGAATGCTAACTGGCGTGTTAATCGTCTTTAAATATGTCAGATAGTTGTTGAGCATCAATAGCGAGGTCAAACCAACGCTCAATTGCCTCCACTGGTGCATTGGAAATTAAACAGGTTATGTCAGCAGGAATTGCACCAAAGCGCTTTGACAATAGCCTTTGCAAAGATAGCATTTCACCTTTTAGTTCGCCTTTTAGTTCACCTTTTATTTCACCTTTTAGCTCACCTTCTGCTATATAGGCCAGTGCCCATTGTTCCAGTCTATCTGCCAACATGACTTTTATCTCCTGTAAATCATCTATTTTGGGTAATAAGATACCGTACTTTGGTTTTCTCATCAATGTGGCGCGTATCCATAAAGAAAACATGCGCCGTAAGTCGGGTCTATCGGCTAGCCAATCGATTAACAGGCTTATTAAGCCTTCCATGGTGGCCGGACTGTCTGCTTGCTCAAATCTAAAAACGGCGGCCACCAAGTTGCTCAGTGATGCCAGTTCAGTGTCGCTGTAAGCGTTTTCGTCAATCAGTAAAAATTTAAGGTGAGGTTTAAACTGTTCCACCAAACCGGGTACGACAGGAATTAACTCGGCAACATCGGTAACCGATGTCCAGCGTTGCTTGCCGTTATAAAGTACGATGGGTAATATTGGTGGTAAACGACCATCCGCCAGCACATCACCTCGCTTTATTAAATCCTGGTACAGCAGGCCGATATAGACCATCATGCGCAGCGCCATATATTTATCAACACGACTTTGAAATTCAATCAATAAATACAGGTAAACCCAGTCTTCACCGACTTTAACCTTCCAAATGATATCATCTTCGCGTTGTTGAAAATCATCACTCACATAAGAGCCAGGCACTTTCTCAAGTGTTGAATAATCCAGGCCATGTAACCAATCATCCGGTATAAAACCCATAACAAGGTCTCGAACCAGCTCCGGATTTGAAAATAAAAACTTGTAACTGCTATCGTGTGTTTTGCTCATGGGCAAATTATAAGCCTTAACTTATTATAATCCTTATTAATATTTTAAAAAATCTGAGTTGGATTGCATAGTTCCCAGTACGTTGGCACGAAAGACTTGTAATTATTCAGTTCCACCTCTTTGAAAAAGAGGGGATTTTATTAGATAAATCTCCCTTTTTCAAAGGGGGGATATGAATAACTACAGGGTAACGAGTTATTATCATTCTGACATGATCGACGCTGGAACGCTGAGAACCATTAAGAATAATCCATGAAGCTAACCCTTATTGTATCCGGTATTTTGTTGTTATTAAGTGGCCTTGAATTTCTAAATTTAGGTTATTGGCTTTCTGCACCAGCCAATGAACCTGCTAAAGCCGATTTGATTGTGACCTTGGGCGGCGGCATTGGCGAAAGGGATCAAATGGCGGTGGATCTTTATAAAGCCGGGTAAATTGAATGCTAGCAATAATTAAGTAGTTAATTTTAAAGTATTTTATTTTTTACATAAGTAATCGTTCAAAAGTCTTTTAACATTTCTTAACATGACAAAGTGCTTGCCGCAAGCAGACTATATGAAGTTGACGGTATTTCATTTTGTTAAAAGACTTTTGCTCACCTACTTACCAAGTTTTACCCGGGGATTTAAAAAGGATACTAAAGCCGGTTATGCCAAAAATATTTTATTAACCGGAATGGGGGGCTTTGTGGAGGATTCCGGGAATGGGTTTTATCAATCACCTCGTTCTTTGTTTTTGCTTAAACAAGGCATCCCTGCTGAGGCGTTACTATTTGATGGGTTATCCATTAATACCCATCAAGAAACTTTAAATCTTGCCACTTTATTAACCGCACATCACTGGCACAGTGTCTTGGTAGTGAGTGATCCACCGCATCTACGGCGCCTGGACTTTTGCTTGAGTGCTGTTTTTAAAAAGCCGGTTTGTCTTATCGGTTGATAGCAAGCACTCCGCACTTGGCATCCTGATCATTGGTGGCAATATAAAAAATGGGCGTTGTTTTGTCTGAGTGAAGTGGTAAAGCTGGTTTTTTATGCTGTGGTTTATGGTGTGTAAAGTTTGGGATTGGCCTTCGTATTGATACTTCGTGCTCCTGTAAAAGCTACATAAGCCTCGTCATCCCGGCATGGATTGCCGGGATGATGGCTATTGGGTTTGGTGGATTGCGCTTAAAGTTGGGGATTGGGGCTTTATTTTGACACTTTGATCCAGTCTGGTATGGCTTGCCGAGAGGGGTCATTGATTTAAAACACTAGCCTACTCACGAAACCCATCTTTAGGTATAATCACCCAAAAAATCAATGAGAATTGTATGGTTGAACAAGATGAGCGAATAGCGATGATGGAAACTGTTAATGATAATTACGATAGCCCGTGGAAAGAAGCTGTAGAGCATTATTTCCCCGAGTTTATAGAGTTTTATTTTCCAGAGGCTAATGCGCAAATCGATTGGTCAAAGGAGCATTTTTTTCTGGATCAGGAACTACGGGCAGTGGTACAGGATGCGGAACTGGGGAAGCGCTTTGTCGATAAACTGGTCAGGGTGACGCTGCTCAATGGCGATGAAAAATGGATTTATATTCACATTGAAGTACAAGGAACCCGGCAA
>CAIQND010000196.1 GCA_903873045.1 uncultured Methylococcaceae bacterium
GCTTCATAACTCTGCAACCCCTGTATTGCGGCAACGACATTCGAAGCGTCCTTATCGTCCAGGCTCTGTATCAGTAAACTTAACCCCTGAGCGGACTTTGAGCGAGATGAAGTGGTGATAACTTCACGACGAACCAGTGCATTATTATCATTGGCAGCGATGGTCAGTTCACTCCAAAGGTTATCATCATGCCCGGATTGTCCAAGCATCCTGACATACCGGACGCGGATTTCGGCTTGATCGGCTCCTAGTTTTAAGCGCAAATTCTGACGAGGCGATCCTTCCACTGAAGCAATAGGCAGCTCATGAATCTCATCATGATTTTCCTCGATCAACCAGTAACGATCGGCCTGTACTGTTTGAACAGTTTGTTTGAAACCACTAGGCCAATTAACAATGATTTTGTCAATTTTATTTTCAGCTCCCAAGCCGAAAATTATTCTTTTATCGCTATCGGATAGAAAACCCTCACCACTGACGACTGTTCGAATCTGTCTTCCATTGGGTGTAATGAGTTGCACTTTCGCACCCACGCCATCCCTGTTGGATTTTGTACCGATCAGTTTCAGACCCAACCAATGTTGTTTGGGCGATTCATTAACGAGATACTGACCCAAATCATTATTATGCACACTGTATAGGTCGATATCGCCATCATTGTCGAAGTCAGCCGCTACACTGCCTCGAGCCGATTGCGTATCTTGCAGAGCAAAGCCAGACGATGCCGTTACATCAGTAAAATAACCGCTACCCGTATTAAGCAAAAGTTGTTTGGATTGTCCTTGAGTCACTTTGGCAGTATCCGGATCTGGTTCAAGAAGTCCTGCTGAGACAAAAACATCGTTGAGGCCATCATTGTTAAAATCCTGAACGATTGTCGACCAGGCAGAAAGATTCAGAAACTGATTGGCACCGATTCCGATTTCCCGCGCACGATCCTTATACTGGGTTTTTCCGTCAACAGATCGTTCATTAATTAAAGCGACCGTGTTTTCTCCAGTTGAACTGGCGATCACAAGGTCAATATCACCATCATTATCCAGATCACCGGACGAGATTCCTCGATTACCCAATGCCGAGCGGAGCCCCAATGCCTGACTGCCTGGCTCAAAGTGCTCTCCATCTTTATTCAAATAAGACGTGTTTGAACCTGTGCCACGCTCATTGGTGATCAGTAGATCCGGCAACTCATCACCATTTATATCCTGCCAACTCACATCCAGCGTTCTGCCATCTGAGTCAATTACCTCGGATTGTCCAGCAACCTCTTTAAATTTTAACGCTCCTGTATTAAGGTAGAGTTGGTTGGGCTGAGCCTGATAGAGACTCGCATCGAAGGTATTCTTTTTTTCTCCGGCAAACTGGCTATTTGCCTCAAACGTTTTGTTACCTTTTTTAAAATCGATAAAATTACCTATGTAAATATCCAGCAGCCCATCGCCATTAAAATCAGCTGCTGCTGCCGATGTTGACCAAAATTCACTGGTCATTCCACTTTCCTGGGTAATATCAGTGAATGTTCCATTACCGTTATTGCTGTATAACAACTTGGCTTCTTTTCCTGTCACTAATAGATCGGCATCGCCATCATTATCAAAATCTCCGGCCAAACATCCCATACCCCAAATTTTTTTATCTAAACCGCTTGCGGATGTCGTATCCCGAAATCCCAGTCCTCTTTCATTTAAATAGAGCAAATTACCTTGAGACAACTGCCACCAGTACTGCTTTCCATAATAACGGGTATGGCCTGAACCATTAACCACAAAAAGATCGACCCACCCATCATTATTAAAATCAGCGGCACAAGCACCAGAACCTAGCACTTCATCAATACCCGCCAACTGTTCATCGCCTTGTTGATGGATGAAATTAAGACCTGCTTCTAAAGTCCTATCGACAAAAGTAACATTCAATTGCTTCTTTTTTTGAACTAATTGATCGGAGCCGAGGGTTTCGGCTGCATAAGGAAATCCAAAAGGAATAAATGTCGGTGTTCTATAAACAACCAAACCAACTATGAATATAAAAATAACAACAAATAGTACCTTAAGTTTATTTGCAAAAATACTTAGCAACATACGTAAGCCCCTAACAGAAAGTCAGCCTTTACTTTGAACCCGATTC
The DNA here is from genome assembly GCA_903873045.1 of uncultured Methylococcaceae bacterium. Classification (GTDB taxonomy): domain Bacteria; phylum Pseudomonadota; class Gammaproteobacteria; order Methylococcales; family Methylomonadaceae; genus Methylobacter_C. The sequence goes on from CAIQND010000196.1 coordinate 2,128, forward strand.
AGACCGATTAGGTCGTTGAAAAAACCGTGGCATTTACTAAATTAAAGGGAGCTTTTATTAAGGTATAATTCCATAAAAAACATCACCTAATGATACTAAAACAATATGTACTCAACGTTTAATTTTTTAGATACGCCAATTAAAAAATTGGTCATAATAAATAAATTATTTTATTTACAATAACTTATTTGTTATGCCATTTTAGTGATATTTCTGGCTCTTCTGACTTTGGCGTGGAGGATAAAATTATTAAAAAACAGTATAATACGCTAAATTCCACTTTAAGCAATTCTTAAAAAATGACCACTTTTTCCTCATCTATTAACCTGCCTAATATTAAGGTAACTGACCAAGAAACTCTTGGTAATGGCGATATTATTGTGCGTGTAGAATGCTTGGAAA
>CAIQND010000197.1 GCA_903873045.1 uncultured Methylococcaceae bacterium
CTCATTGAAAAAGAGAGGTTAGGGGAGATTTTATGAGATAACTCCCCCTCAATCCCCACTTAAGCTGGGACAGATATCATGCCTTGAAGGGAAGGGTATCAGTAAAATCGTCGCGCTTTAAATGGGCTGATCTGTCGTGGGAGCGATGCCTACGTCGCGACTAACGTTTCAAATCGCGACGTAGGCGTCGCTCCCACTTAGTCGAAAAGCGACATTAGACTTTGCCTGTTCACAAGCAGAGAATACACACCTAATAACAGAGCCTATTCCCTATTCATACTGTCCCGTCTAAAGTGGGTAGCCGGAAACAGAGCCATGAAATCATGAAAATAATTTTTAGAGCAATTAATAAACGGGTCACTTCACACCTTCTAATTCTCCAATTAACTGCTCTATTTCTTTATTGCCCGGCAATGCTTCGGCGGCTTTTCGTGCATAAATAAGCGCAGCCTTGTTATCGCCCGCCTCGCGCTGCATCGAAATCAAGGCACTGAGTATCTGGAGGTTATGCGGCTGACGCGTGTCAGCCGCTTTTAATACGGCCAACGCTTCGTGTTGCTTGCCCATAGAATTCAGTGCAATGCCGTAAACATACGCATAGCGGGCATCAGCTGGCGCGAGCTTGCTGGCTTTGGCAAACTCCTGTAAAGCGGTGCTTTTATCTGCCTTGCGCACCAGCAGCAAACCCAGTGCATGGTGTAAATCCGCCGCATCGGGAATTAATGACAGACCCTTACGTAACTGTTTTTCACCTTCATCATCGCGGCTTTGCTGACGATAGGCATCGGCAAGATTGGCATACGCGCCAACAAAAAGCGGGTCGAGGGTAATGGCACGTTGATAAGCAGCAATAGCCTCGTCTATTTTGCCCTGGCGCAAGTAAAGATTACCCAAATTAATATTTTCCGCTGGCCAGTCGGCATTAAGCTTTAGAGCATCCACATAGTCTTGCATTGCCCTGTTACGGTTCTCCCGCCGACCCTCCGGAATTTGACTGTCCGGTGCATCGGCAAGCACACGCGCAGCTTCAATGCGCACACCACGCACCGGATCGGCAAGCAAGGGCGAGGCGGAGAGTATGCGATTAATTGAATCGGCAGATTCAATCAAGCCAAGACCGGCAATTCGCACCGAAGGATCGGCAGCCTTTAATTGCGATCGTGCAAACGTTAGCAGATCCGGACTCATCATGGGCTTGATCAACGAGAGAGCGGTTGCGCGTACAAGCGCGGGGCTGGCTGAATCCTGAGCAAGTTCCAGTAGTGCCGGCAATGCTTTAATGCCCTGTGTTACGCCAGCCTGTAGTGTCGTACCGTAATGCGGACGCTTGCGCCAATCGTTGCCATACCACTTATCCATCATACCAGCCGCCCATTCAGGCTTTTGTTTTTGATGGCATTGGGTACAGGCATTTGGACTGCCCAGCGTTTGTGATAAATCAGGCCGGGACAATCGAAAACTGTGATCGTGGCGTCCATCATTCACCATGTAATTTTGTTCAGGCGCGTGACAGTCCATACACGCCGCCCCTTTTGAATCCGGCTTATGAAAATGATGTTTTTCCGTGTCGAATTTTTCGGCATTATGGCAACGGCTACACAGCGCATTACCTTCAGCACGAAGCTTAAGCGAGTGCGGCTCATGACAATCCATACAGGTCACGCCTTGCTGAAACATCTTGCTCTGACGGAACGATCCCCAAGTGTAATCTTCATCACGTTGCTGCCCATCGGCATGGTAAGTCGGTTGCGTCAGTAATGCGGGCTGATGCGTATCTTCCAATGGCAAACCGGGCTGGCTACCTTCAACCCGCGTCAAGCGGCGTGAATGACAAGCCCAACAGACATTCATCAGCGCATCGTTGGCAGGCTGTTCACGATGGGCAATAACGCCTTTATCGGCAAACGTCCACGCCTCTTGCCAGCGGCTTTGCAGCGTCACTGACAAACCTTTGTTAGCGTCCGAATAGGGCGGTTGCGCCTGCTTCGCCCACTCGATATGCTGTGATGCAGGGCCGTGGCAAGATTCGCAAGCGACATTAATCTCGTTAAAAGTCGTCTTGTAACTGTCCGTTACTGCATCGTAGCCTTTTTTTAAATGGGTAGAATGGCATTCGGCGCATTCCATGTTCCAGTTCTGGTAACGTCCCGTCCAATGTAGCTGATCGGTGTGATCAACCTTTTCTTTTGGATAAAGATGAAACCAGTGTTGCCCGCCTTCGGTTTTCGGACGACTGTCCCAGGCAATGCTAAGTGCCTGATAACGGCCACCGGGAAACGCTATCAAGTATTGTTGCAGCGGCGTAACACCGAATGTATAAGTAATCGGATAATCAGTTAATTTACCGTCCGGGCCGTCAGTGCGCACCATAAACTTATCGTCGCGCTTGAAAAAAGTCGACTCGACATTGTCGTGCTTAAATTGGGCGTTATTAAAGTCGCCGAGTACCGTTTGAGCATTGGCTTCCTGCATCGCCAATTCATGATGCGAACCTTGCCATGCTTCAACTTCGATGGGATGACATTGCTTGCACGCGCTGGCACCGACAAATTCTTTAGTCACAACAGGCATTGCCGGTGCTGGTTTCGCTGAAGAAGTAACGGGGAAAATTACCGTCACGGGAGATCTGTTGGCAAAATAAATAACGCCTACAACTAACCCCACACCCATTAAAATAGACAGTAACAGAACGAGACGTTTTTTGCCCTTACCCGTTTCGACGGGTGTTGCGTTAGTTTCAAACACCGTTTGGGTCACTGGTTTGGAGGATTTTGGTGTCTTGCGGCGGGTCATTCTTAATCCTTGTTTGAAGTTCGGGCGTTATAATTTTTATTGCTCAGGTTTATTCTTTCCCTGTTAAAAAAGGCACAAAAGTAACCGCTTCCAGCACTTCAATATCATAACCGATGGTGGTGCGAGTCACGCGCTGTAATGTTTGCTGTCCGTTTATGCCAATGGGAATAACCATAACCCCGCCAACGGCTAGCTGCTGTAACAAAATAGGTGGAATTTCAGCGGCCGCAGCAGAGGCCAAAATACCATCGAACGGTGCATAATCCGACCAACCCAAGTTGCCGTCACTGTATAAATAACTGATATTTTTAAATTTCAAATCCCATAAATTACTTTTGGCTTTTTTCTGTAGCGGCAAGATTCTTTCAATAGAATAGACGTGATCAACCAACTGCGCCAAAATCGATGTCTGGTAGCCACAGCCGGTGCCTATTTCAAGAACCTTACCTAAATGGTCAGATGACCTCAATAGCAGTTCGGTCATTTTTGCGACGATATAGGGCTGGGAAATAGTTTGATTGTAACCAATCGGTAACGCGGTATCTTCATAAGCACGGCTGGCCAACGCTTCATCCATAAAAATATGCCGGGGTGTATCACGCATAATTTCCAGCACTTTTTCATTATGGATGCCCTGCCCCAATAAACGTTTAATCATACGCTCACGGGTACGCAGAGAAGTCATGCCTATGCCTTGCAGGCTTAGCATCATAAATCATTCTTATTTGGCAACCAGGCCTTTAACGCATCAATCCGGTCATACCAGGTTAAATCGATTTGCAAAGGTGTAACCGACACATAGCCTGCATTAATGGCATAAAAATCAGTCCCCGGCCCTGCATCCTGTTCTGCGCCCGGCGGCCCTACCCAAAAAATAGTACGTCCACGGGGATCTTCGCTTTTGATGACCGGTTCTGATTTGTGCCGTTGACCCAGTCGTGTTGCCTGATAACCTTTCAAGTCTTTTAACGCAACGTCCGGCACGTTGACATTAAGAATGGTATCTTGTGGCAACGGGTTCTTGATCAATTGTTTTAATAGCGTCACCGCCACTTGCGCTGCGGTATCAAAATGCACCGGATTACTGCCTACCAGTGATATGGCAAGCGCAGGCAATCCTAAAAAACGCCCCTCGGTTGCCGCCGCAACCGTACCGGAATAAAGTACATCATCCCCCAGATTGGAGCCATGATTAATACCCGCAAAAACCATGTCAGGCTCTTTATCCAGAAAGCCGGTTATCGCCAAATGCACACAATCGGTCGGTGTACCATCGACTTTAATAAAGCCGTTATCGGTTGTATAAGCACGCAACGGCATTTCCAGCGTTAAAGAATTGCTGGCAGCACTGCGGTTTCTATCAGGTGCAACCACCGATATTTCGGCTTCTTTTCGCAAGGCATTGGCTAATGCAATAAGACCTTCTGCCAGATACCCATCATCATTACTAACCAAAATATGCATAATCATTCGCTCTTAAGCGTAATAAGCTTTAAAATCGAACATCTTAGCAACAAACCCTAACAAAATCAGCTTTCGTGGTAAAAAAAACACTGACATCAGAAGACCGGGATTTATTTCGCCAGACCATCGGTAAAGTACGCGCCATTAATAGTGACAAGGTACTGTTAAATAAAGACAATAAACCCAAACCTTATCTCAGGCCCGGTGTCATTGATGTCAATGGTCATTTAATGGGCTCGGCAGCAACCGATATTGAAAAAGTCGGACTTCAAGATGCCTTAAGCTTTATCGCACCGGGCTTGCAAAATAATGTCTTAAAAAAATTACGGAACGGTTTTTTTGGCATGGATGCAGACATTGATTTGCATGGCTTAACCAGCAATGCCGCTAAAAATCATTTACTAAATTTTTTACATGACTGCGTACAAGCCGGTTGTCGCTGTGTGCATATTGTTCACGGCAAAGGTTATCGCTCAACTGACAACCACCCCGTACTAAAAAACAACCTCAACGTATGGTTAAGACAACATAAATATGTCCAGGCATTTTGTTCAGCATCGCCCAAAGATGGCGGTACAGGTGCGGTGTTTGTGTTATTGCAGTTGGGGGAAAAGTACAGCCACACCAGTGATACTGAGTGATGGAGAAGTTTCACGTTATAGCGCCAGATGGCAATGTCATTAAGTTAAGCCGTTCGCTGAGCGGAGTCGAACACGGCTCCGCTCAGCCAACGGTTTATCTTGCAAAGAGACGCTTAACTTAACGGCATTGAGGGATATTATTCGTGTGAGTTAAATTGTCGTGTAGTGGACGTTTAATTTCTGAAAGACTATAGGTATTTATACCAATAGTTTATGTGCTTCCAAGAGACTAGACTTTTTACTACTTGGAATGGCGGTTTTGTTAAGTTGTACATCGGAACTCCGATCCAAGACAAAGCTCATCTGAACCTTATCGATGATCCTTTTAGTTTAATTATTTCTAATATCTCTAATCTGTGAAAACTCAATCAATTGATTTAAAACAGCTAATTTTCATTCTTGATGAATCCAAACTTATTCATACAAAAAGGCATAACATCAATACATTAATTCATACCATTAAACATCCTGACTTTGGTATCGCGGCTATCATGGAGAATGCAATAGGCGGAGGCACTTTAATTTACGAGCAAAGCGTCCAATCCATCAACACACTCAAGCGTAATGGGGCTTGCAACCTTGTTACCGAGATTTTTCAAGCCCCTGAAATCTATAAACGTTTAAATCGGAGTTGCAAATCCCGACTAACTTCAAGGGGCGACTAAAAGAGATTGATTTTAAAACTTACTCTTAACCCCTTTTTTCAAAGAGAGGTTAAGAGTACTTCACTAGACCTCAATAATCTCGCGTTACACTATGTCAAAAATCGATAAATATCACCACCTGCATTGATTTGTAGGGACTACCTAATAGAGATGCCCTGAATCGTATCCAAGTCCAACCAAGCTTATCGTTGCCCACATTTCTTGTGCAGATTGGCCAAAGCTGGCAGCACTCAGTAAGCTTTGCGCGTCAAGTGTACCCAAGCCAGTCAGGTTGCTGTTTTTACCGTATTGATAGGCTATGTCGCCACCAATCGCGGCAATATCGCTGCCTGCTTGCAAATGGGTAGTTAGGCGAGAATCGTTTAGTTGCCAATTAGCTGTTGCACCGGCCGCATCAAACGCCGCCACTATTTTGGCAAAGTTGAAGTTCTCGATCTTGTTATTATGTAAACTGTCTGCTGAACCTAAACTAAAGCCTTGAATGGCTTCTGCGATTACTTGCAGATTGGCCACGCTCTTGTTAGCGGTGCCTAAGTACCAATCTTTGAGGTTAATTTGATCGGTAGCGCCCATTTTAATAATGAGATCGTTTGCTGTTTTAGATAGACTCAAATCACTGTAGGCAAAGTTGCCACCAAGGCTGATAGTATTGTCTGCACCGGTAGAGGCATTCACAACATCCTGACCGTCACCTTTATTGAAGACAATGATGTCATAACCTGTGCCTGTAGTGATGGTGTCGTTACCTGCGCCGCCAAGAAAAATATCCCGACCAACTCCTGCGGTAATCAAGTCATTACCAAGACCGCCATCAAACAGGTTGTTGCCAACCGTGTCGTTGAAAGTGTCAATGCCAGCGAAACCTTGCAGGATATCATTGCCGCCTGCGGTATCGGTCAGTGTATTATTGGCGGCATTACCCATTAAGTAATTGGCAAGTGCATTACCTGTACCATTGATTGCAGTTGACCCGGTCAGGGTGAGGTTTTCAACCTTGGCACTCAGCGTGTAGCTGACGCTGGCTTGTATGCTGTCAATTTCAGTCACGAGGCTAGAGGTTTCAGTCACGATGTCACCAACGTTATCGACCACGTAAGTGTCATTACCTAGTCCACCTATTAATGTATCAATGCCGGTACCACCGTTGAGCGTATTGTCGCCTGTATTGCCAGTCAGCGTATTGGCAAGTGCATTACCAGTGCCATTGATTGCAGTTGATCCTGTCAGGGTGAGGTTTTCAACCTTGGCACTCAGCGTGTAGCTGACGCTGGCTTTTACACTGTCAATTTCAGTCGCTAGGCTAGAAGTTTCTGTCACGATATCGGCAGCATCATCAACCACATAAATGTCATTGCCGAGTCCGCCTATCATGGTGTCAATGCCCGTCGCACCATTCAACACATTATCGCCAGCATTACCCGTAAGGGTGTTGTTGAGCTCGTTGCCTGTGCCGTTGATAGCGGCGGTGCCGGTCAGGACTAATTTCTCAAGATTAGCACCCAAGAGATAGGTGATCGCCGCTTGTACCGTATCAA
>CAIQND010000198.1 GCA_903873045.1 uncultured Methylococcaceae bacterium
CAAGCAGAGTTTTAACCCGATTAAAGCGGCGGCGATTGCCTTTTTATCGACCAGTCGACCCAGCAGCATTAAGATTATGCGCAAGTTGCTGATTGAGTGGTCTTATAAAGCCCAGCGCATCGGTAACTTTTTTCTCAGGCCGTGGGGCAGGGCGCAACTGGCACACCCACCATCATCAACCGGCAAGCCGGCGATGCGTGAATTTGTCCTTCATTTCACCAACCGGAAAATGCCGGACAACGTACCTTCCAAAACGGCAAGAGCGTTGCTGGGTATTGAGAGTGATCAAATTGTGCCCATCATTCGTGATCGAAATAAAACCCGTGCCGATTCCGAAGCCGTGTTTTATTTTCCAGGTTGCGGCTCTGAACGCTTGTTTTCTCAAGTCGGTCTCGCCACCCAAGCCATGCTGTATGAGATAGGTGTACAGACAGTATTGCCGCCCGGTTATTTGTGTTGCGGTTATCCGCAGCGTGCCGCCGGCCAGCTTGATAAGGCGCAGAAAATAACCACCGATAATCGGGTGTTGTTTCATCGGGTTGCCAATACCTTAAATTATCTGGACATCAAAACGGTTGTTGTCAGTTGCGGCACTTGTTTTGATCAGTTACTGGATTATGAGTTTGACAAAATATTCCCTGGCTGTCGCATGGTCGATATTCATGAATATCTGCTTGAAAAAAACGTAAAGCTGGAAGGTGTTAATGGTACCCGTTATTTGTATCATGATCCCTGCCACAGTCCGATGAAACAGCAAGATCCCATGAAGACGGTTAATGCCTTGATAGGCTCGGAAGTGCTTAAATCTGAACGTTGTTGTGGCGAGTCCGGGACTTTAGCGGTTGCCCGTCCGGATATTTCAACGCAAGTGCGATTCAGTAAAGCCGCCGAGTTGCAAAATAATACCGCCAAGATCCGCGCTGACGGCTTCGATGGCCCGGTTAAAATGCTGACCTCCTGTCCGTCTTGCGTACAAGGTTTACAACGCTTTGAAGATGGCGAAGAGCAGTTGGACGTGGATTACATTGTCGTGGAAATTGCCCGCCATGTATTGGGTAAAAACTGGATGAAAAACTATATCAAACAAGCGGGAAGTGGCGGCATAGAGCGGGTATTATTGTAGGGCGCTTGTTAGGCTAAGGAATACGCATGAAATAACTTAGTCATCTTGCTCCCTCTCCTTCCGGGAGAGGGTTAGGGTGAGGGTATATGAATGGTCAAGTTATTTTATGCACGCTCCTAAGCCGAATAGTGCGCATCGCGCACCCTTTACCCTGCGGACATTTTTTCTGTGCGGCAGCGGATTTGGCAGGAATTTAGGGCTACCCACTTTAGACGGGACAAGCAAAAAGGCTTAACCATCAATAGAGTTAACTCAAAGATAAAGCATCAAAAGAGACCGTTCGCTGAGCGAAAGATTTATACACTTTCAGATAAATAATTTCTATGTCGACAGATACCATCCCTTCAAGGGATGTTAGGTGATTTCCGGAGAATATTTTACCCATAAAAAGTAGGGGTTTCCCAATCAAGAAAACGATTGGATTCGTCTAATGGGCAAGTTCTTTCGCAGAAATAACTTTATACCTATTAACCATAAATTAATCTCCGTAGAGACGCGATTTATCGCGTCTAAATGACAATCCCGTGGGTTTTCGGATGTTGGGACGCGATAAATAAAGACGCGATAAATCGCGTCTCTACGGTGACGATACCTGTATATTGCTGCTCATGTGTGGTTAATAGGCTATTCATTGTTCATAGTTTAAGGCGATTTCCGGAGA
>CAIQND010000199.1 GCA_903873045.1 uncultured Methylococcaceae bacterium
ACGGCGGCGGCCATCACGCTTAATACACCACCAACAGCGGTAAAGATGATAATTAATACCAATAAATTCACTACGTTATTCTCTCCAAATTAATGTCGCCATGCGCCCTGTTTGTGACTCCCTTCGATAAGAATAAAAACGTTCATGCTCGGTAAAAGTACAGTGTGTGCCGCCATAAACATTAACGATGCCTAAAGCGGCCAATTCAATCCGGGCCAATTGGTAAATATCTGCCAACCACTTGCCGTTCCCTTGCTGCTTAAAGGCATCATTGAATGATGCCGATTTTTCCAGAAAAGCCTCACGCACTTCAGGCCCTACTTCAAAACAGTCAGGTCCGATTGCAGGCCCTAGCCATACCAGTAAATCCTGTTGCTGCATGGCGACAACCGTATTAGTGATCACACCCGCCAACAAGCCGCGCCAACCCGCATGAATGGCCGCTATCTGTACACCATCCGTGGAACAAACCAGTAACGGCAAACAATCCGCCGTCATCACGGCACAGACAACACCCGATTCATTGCTATAACTGGCATCGGCTTGCTCTACTATAGCGGTTTTAAGCGCCTTAACGGCACGATTGCTGTGTATTTGCTCTAGCCATACCGGTTCGGCGGGTAATTCCAGCATTACCCTTATAATTTGCCGATTTTGCCTGACCCGCTCATTATCATCACTGACATGAGTGGCCGGATTAAGACTGGAAAAAGTGCCTAGACTCACCCCCCCCGTTCGCAACGTGGTCGCTGCGTGAATGTTGGCAGGTGCCGGCCAATCGGGAACCAGCCAGTGTTTAATCCCGGTCATTATCAGATAAAGCGGCCAATAATCGCGTCATATCGTCAGGTAAAGGCTGCACCCATTCACAATATTCATCCGTCACCGGATGTTGCAAACCCAATTTTGCCGCATGTAATGCCTGCCGTTTAAAGCTGCGCAATTCTTTTTCCAGTTGCTCACTGCAATCAGGCGGCAATTGAAAACGCCCGCCATAAACCTGATCACCCAACAACGGATACCGAATATGCGCCATGTGTACGCGTATTTGATGGGTACGCCCGGTTTCCAGCTTAACCTGAACCAGAGTATGCCTTGTAAAACGCTTCTCCACACGATAATGGGTGACCGCAAATTTACCGGACTCTTTAACCGCATAACGCTTACGGTCAGTAGGATGCCTGGCGATAGGCTCATCTACCGTTCCACCCGCTGTCATCCGGCCTCGGGTAATCGCTAAATATTCTCGGGTAATCGCCCGTTCCTGTAGTTGTTGGGTGAGGCTGTTATGCGCTTGCAGCGTTTTTGCAATCATCAGCAAGCCGCTGGTTTCTTTATCAATTCGATGCACAATACCGGCTCTGGGCAGCGTTTCCAACGTTGAATTATGGTTTAGCAAGGCGTTTAACAAAGTGCCGTGCCAGTTACCTACGGCGGGATGCACCACCAAGCCTGCCGGCTTATTGACAATTAAAAGACTGTCATCTTCAAAAACAATATCCAAAGGAATTGGCTCCGCTTCAGACGTAATAACCACTTCCGCCTCGGCATCCAGCGTTATCTCTTCGCCACCCTCAAGTTTGTCTTTTGGCTTTAGTAATAAGCCGTTGACATGGACTCGCCCGGATTTAACCCAAGTTTG
>CAIQND010000200.1 GCA_903873045.1 uncultured Methylococcaceae bacterium
ACTATTTTGCCGAGTACTGATTTTGACAAAATTTCCGCATTAGTCTTGGGTAAGCTTTGGAAAGACGCGACACCAGACGAACGGGAACGCTTTAAGAAGGAGTTTCAAACGCTGCTGGTAAGAACTTATTCTCGCGCCTTTATCGAGTTTAAAGACTGGTCGATTCGTTATTTGCCCATTGAAATGGAAGCTGACGCAACCAAAGTCATTGTAAAAACAGAAGTTTTACAACCGGGTCTTCAACCTGTTGCCGTGAATTACCGCATGTTGCTGAGTAACGGTGCCTGGAAAGCCTACGACATTATGATTGAAGGTGTCAGCTTGGTCACCAACTACCGCACGACTTTTAGCAGCGAAGTTCAAAGCAAAGGCTCATTAAGCGCCGTTATCGATAGCTTGGCAAAACGTAATACCGAAGCACTCGCGGCAAAAAATTCATAAAGTTTAACGCACGTTAAGGTAGCTCGCAGAAATAAACCGCTACAGATTCACAGCATCAATTTATTTATACGCTGTGAATCTGTAACAAGGCGTGTTATTTTTTGACACGGTTAACCTTACATATTCCCGCCCGTCGTTACGCAAAAATCGCTCATTGACCCAACCCTGCCAACTTCCCATTTTAAATGATTGATTATCAACCATTATATAACACCTTACTCGATGCAAAAGCCGACACTTGGATAGAGCTATTACCCAATCAACTTGCCAGTGCGTTTGCCACCAGTAAGCACGGCACACTGTCGCAATGGCAAAACGCAATCGAGAACCTGCCACCATTAACCACAGCACACCGATTACTGGATGCTGATGACGTGCAAATAGGCCTGTCAACTGACTTGCCTGAAGCCGATCTGCTGGCACTTGAACAGCAACTAAAAACACTGCATCCTTGGCGCAAAGGCCCCTATAATTTATTCGGTATTAAAATTGATACCGAATGGCGATCAAACTGGAAATGGGATCGCCTAAAAAATCATATTGCGCCACTTAAGCATCGCCTGGTATTGGATGTCGGTTGTGGCAATGGCTATCACTGCTGGCGCATGCTGGGTGCGGGCGCAAAAATGGTGATTGGCATAGACCCTTTACTGCTTAACGTAATGCAGTTTCAACTGGTTAGAAAGCTGTATGGCGAAGCACCCGTTTATGTATTACCGTTAGGTATAGAAGATTTGCCTTATGGTTTAAAGGCGTTTGACACGGTATTTTCCATGGGCGTACTTTATCATCGCCGTTCGCCCATTGACCATCTTATGGAGCTAAGAGACTGTCTTAATCCCGGTGGTGAACTGGTATTGGAAACCCTGGTTATTGATGGAGGACCGGGGGACACTTTATTACCTGAAGGACGTTATGCCAATATGCGTAATGTCTGGTTTTTACCCAGTTGCGATACCTTGGTAAGCTGGATGAAACGCTGCGGCTTTAAAAATATTCGCGTGATTGATGTGACTCCAACCCGCGTTAAAGAACAGCGTAGTACTGAATGGATGCAGTTTCATTCACTCAAGAATTTTCTCAGTGCAGAAAACCCTCAGTTAACCTGCGAAGGACTGCCAGCGCCCAAGCGGGCTATTATTATTGCCAATATTGCTTAGGCAATTTTGCATCTTTCATTTTTGGATGAAAGGTGCTAATTGTTTGACTCATAAAAAATGTCAGCCGGAGCGCAACCCTGACCGAAATGCTTGAATGTTTCAATAACTTTCAGAACAAAGAGGAAAGATTACAACCCCCTGTCAATCATGAAAAACATATCCAACTCATTAAGCAGCCGCCTGATTTCCCCATAAATATTTAACAAATAACTTGACTTATTTATTAAAAAGACTATTTTAATACCTGATAATAACTCGGTTATTATTGGTAATTTAACTGCTATTACGCTCCCATTTTTAAAAAATCAATTAGTTATAACTTTCCGAACTCGCTACAGGTATTGATTTTTCTGATCGCCTGCGTAACATCAATAATTTAATTTTATTTAAGGAAAGAACCATGAAAAAGCTAATGAAAAAACTACTATTGCTATTATCTTTATTTGCCTTCAATGCCTTTGCCACCCCCGTTAACGTTAATACCGCAGACGCAAAAACCATTTCGGATGCACTAACCGGTATTGGCATGAAAAAAGCCGAGGCTATTGTAAAATACCGGACAGAAAAAGGTTTGTTCAAAACCGCTGAAGAGCTGACCAACGTTAAAGGTATCGGCGAAAAAACCCTCGCAAAAAACAAAAAAGACATCTTGGTCAGTGACACGCCTGCCGTAGAAGCACCCGCAGTCGTCGAGCCCCAACCGGCCGCTGAGCCCAAGAAAGAGACCAAAGCCAAGTAAGTTTTAGCGACAACGCCTTCAAACCACTCACTCAATTGAGTGGGTGGTTTTGGACTGGGATTATTGCCCTACAAGCCCCATTGCGTGACGCGTAAGCAGGGTTTTTGCAGCAGGAATATGATCCAGTAAAGCCAGGCCGATGTTTCTGGCCAATGCCAATGCCAGCCATTCATTAGAAAAAATCTTTACGACGGCATCCGTAAAACCAATCGTCAAATCATGATCTTTTTTTCTCGATAAGGCATAATTATTTAAAAAGTTCGTATCACCCATATCTTTATTCTGCTCATGCCGCTTAACTAGCATTCCAGACAAACTCACCACATCCCGCAACCCCAAATTAAAACCCTGACCGGCGACTGGATGTAACTGATGCACAGCATTGCCTATAATCACCGCCCGACCTGCCACCATTTTATCTGCGCGTATCAGCGATAAGGGAAAAGCTCGCCGAGGTGCGGTTAAACTAAGCACACCCAGCTTAAAACCAAAACACTGTTGCAACTCAGCCAGAAAATCCGCCTCACTACCCAACATTAAAGCGTTTGCATCTTCGGTGGTGCGCGTCCAAACTAAGGCACACTGATTTTTAGCGATAGGCAACAATGCCAGCGGCCCCGAAGCCGTAAAGCGCTCGAATGCCGTATTTTTATGGGGGAGTGTTGATTTTACCATGGAGACTAACGCGGTTTGACCATACTCTGTCGTTTGCTGAGTTATATCCAGTAATTGACGGACTGATGACAAACCGCCATCTGCACCCACCAATAAGCTGGCCGATAGGTTTATGGAGTCATTGCCCTGCTTTAAACTGACACAAACGGCGTTATCACCTGACATCATGCCCACCACACGGGCAGGAGAAATCAGTTCTATACCGGCGTTAGCAACCCGATCAGCAACATAGGTTTCAATATCCCGCGCACTAATCACATAACCCAAGGCATCAACGCCTTCTTTTTGTGCAGACAAGCGCGTTTTGCCAAAATGCCCCTGATCAGAAATATGAATCTGTTTTATCGGGGTCGCGGCATGACTGATACCTTGCCAAATATCCAGCTCGTTTAGCATCATGACCGTTCCTGCCGCTAAAGCCAGCGCCCTGTCACCGGCTGACGAATCGTACAATTGTTCGCGCGTATTAGCTTCAACGATAGCCATTCGCAATCCGGTGTCTTTTAACGCCAGCGCCAAACAGTTACCAGCCAAGCCGCCACCGACAATGACCAAATCATAATCCTGTTGCATTAGATCACCTGCATTAATGCTTCAATTTCTGTTATTGATTTAGGTACGCCGCAGGTTAAAACTTCATAACCTTCAGCAGTGACCAAAATATCATCCTCAATACGTATACCGATACCACGCCATTTCTCGTCTACGGTTTTACAGTCAGCCGGTATATATAAACCAGGCTCTACCGTTAAAACCATACCCGCTTCCAACAAGCGCCATTCCTGATTAACTTTATAATCACCCACATCGTGCACATCCATACCCAGCCAATGACCAATCCGGTGCATATAAAACTGTTTATATTTTTCATCTTTAATCAGTTTTTTCAATTTGCCTTTAAGCAACCCCAGAGACACTAATCCTTTAGTCAGCACCTCAACTGAAGCCTCATGCGCGAGGTTCCAGGGTAATCCGGGTTTGATTTGTTCAAGTGCCGCCGCCTGGGCATCTAAAACCAGTTGGTAGAGTTGTTTTTGCGGTTCGCTGAAACGTCCGGAAACCGGAAAAGTCCGCGTAATATCAGCGGCATAATGGTCACACTCAGCACCGGCATCAATGAGCAGCAAATCACCACTTTTTAATTTGGACGCATTTTCAGTGTAATGCAATGTACAGGCATTTTTGCCACCGGCAACAATGGAGGGATAAGCCACCGCACGCAGACCATTTTGGACAAAATGATAAATAATTTCGGCCTCTATCTGATACTCATACAACCCTGGCTTGCAAGCCTGCATCGCTTTAATATGGGCGTTTGCCGAAACCTCTGCGGCACGGCGCATTAGCTTAAGTTCGGCAGTGCTTTTAAACAAGCGCATTTCATGCAGGATAAGCTCCAAAGAAACCAACTCACCCGGGGCAACAACACCGGTTCTGGATTGACTGCGGATATGATTTATCCATTCCAGCAAGCTATGATCCAGGTCTGAATCACGACCCATGGGATAAAAAACTTTGGTTTTGTTTTCCAGTAGACCCGGCAAAATATCATCCAGATCATCAATAGGGAAAGAATCATCCGCCTCGTAATGCGTAGTCGCGCCTTCCAATCCTGAATGAGCGCCTTCCCACAAAGCCTTTTTTTCATCAAATTCGCGGCAAAATAATATATATTCGCCCTGCTCACGTCCGGGGATAAAAACCGCCAAGGCATCCGGCTCATTAAAGCCGGTTAAATAATAAAAATCGCTATCCTGCCGAAAGGGATAATCCACATCCCGGTTACGCGTGCGAATTGAAGCACTGCCTATTAGTGCAATATTACCTGAGCCTACGCTCTGCATTAAACGCTTGCGGCGTTTTTTAAATTCACTTTGTTTCATATTATTCTTGCCACAGTTCATTACTATCATCGTTACTACCTAACTCATCGCGCAGTAAAAGTACTGCTGATCTTAGGTATTCAGTAATTTCCATTAACGCATGCTCATCTTCGTCGCCTTCTGCATCGGCATCAAGCTTGGTAAATTCGGCAATATCCTTCAATATTTCGCGTGCCTCTTTTGGCCATTTTGCAGCCGCACCGGCTGAGCTGACACCCAATAAAAACCCCCGACACCAACCTTTTAAGGCTTCAACCTGCTCAGTTAACGGCGCATCATCTTCCGGCAAAAACAAGTCAAACTCAAACTCATCACTACCCAGTAAGCGCCGCGTCTCCTCAAATAGCCTGACCAACACGTATTTATTTTCATCCGGCACAGAATTGCTATAATGCAACAGCTCGGCTAACCAAAGCTCACTCTCGGTTTGTTCATTGACGCATAACATACCGGTTGCCATGCCATGAGCTTCAGCAGCCGACAGCTCGGCATCGCTTTGTACAATTATTGCGTTACACGCGTTATAAGCCATAAAAAATTCACTATCACTAAAAGAAAAATATTGCTTATGCTACCATTGATAATTGACTCGGATAAAATTTGTTCACTTTAACTTGCCAAGCAATGGACTCTGCGCAATAAAAAACATTTTTTACTACCGAAAAACAACCGTAAAAGTACCTGATTACTTGCAAAAACCTTAGTTATTACCATGACAGAATCGCATCTACCCTTAGAACTTAAAACCTTAGAAAACAAACTCGACCAGCTCTTCAATAAATACACCGACGTGAAAAATGAAAACAGCTCTCTAAAGATTAAACAAGAAACCCTGGCTCAGGAAAAAGCGCAATTGCTGGAAAAAACCACGCTAGCCAGAACCCGAGTAGAAGCAATGATTACCCGACTTAAAGCAATGGAGCACAGTTCATGAATACAAAACCGCAACCCGTCTCGCTTATTATTATGGGCAAAGAATACAGAATTGCCTGCGCCCCTGAAGAACAGGATGATTTGGTGCATTCAGCCCATCAGCTTGATGTGCAAATGCGCAAAATGAGAGACTCCGGAAAAATAACGGGGCCGGACAGAATTGCGGTCATGGCGGCGCTTAATTTGGCTCATGAGTTACAGTTGCTGAAAAATGAAAAGATAATGCTGAATCAAAAACTGAATGAATGCCTGATTAAATTGAGCCACAAGATAGAAAACGTTTTAGAAAATCCCTAAACACGCTAGAATACCACGCTGTATCTCCTGCAGCAGTCGAGAGTGTGCTGGGTGTTTCCTGAACCTGTATTTACCCCGGGGACAAATTCCGTTATTGGTGTGCATGCCCGTTTTATACGGGAAGCCTGATTTACCGGTACCGTCCCCACTTGAACCTCCGGTTCAAGGACGAAAGCACATAACGACGCAGGCGGGAGATACACTTTTCTAAGCGTTTAAGCGCCCTCGATTGAAGCAGGTTTGACGATAACAAATCGCCAAACACTGTCATCAAAATTAATTAAAGCTTTACCAATACTTCACCACGACCCATTTCCGACATATCACCTGCGTAGCGCTGGACACGGTTAAATGCGCTAGTCGCATCGGCAAACCGGGAGTTAAGCGGCTTAAACGATGCAAACAAGATCGGTAAAAATGCCAAAGTGTGTGCGCCGCAATCATTAAAACTGGCGGATAGCTGCGGCTGATTCCAGAGCAACAAGGTGCCACGGCGCATAGCATAGCCTAAATAGCGGCCCGTTTGTCCCATCACGGCAATGGTTCCTGCGGTCATGCGTGAGCCGCAATAATCACCGGCATTGCCTTCAATCAAAATATTGCCACGACGCATGTGATCACCCGCCCGTTGACCGACATTGCCTTTAACCAGAATGGTGCCGCCTTTCATGCCCATTTTATTGCCTGGCAGTGCCGCGCCTAAAAAATCACCGGCATTGCCGACAATTTCCAGGTAGCCTTTTTTCATTTCACACGCTGCGTACAGTCCGGCATTACCCAGCACCTTAAGCTCGCCCGTTTTCATGCCAAAACCCAAATAAGCGCCCGCATCACCCACGACACTGATGCAACCGCCGTCGAGTTCTTTACCAATAAAATCGAGGTTATCAACACTGTTTTTGATAATGATGTTTTGTGTATCAGAGCCGTCAATGGCAAATAATTCATCAACCCGCAATTTGCGTTTACCGCTTTGCAATGTTAACGCCCCAATATCAGCCAAGGCCAAGTCTTTTAAAAGATGGCATACCAGCGGCGACATATCGACACGTTGATCGGTTCTGTGTTTTAACGTAAAGGTTAAAGCGCTCATGCCATAATCTCCTGTAAATGAAAATGAAACGGCCCCAGCTTGCCACCATAATTACCCGCACTAATGCGTTTGATGCCATTCTGCGCACCCAAATCACAGACCGCCTGAATGCCCACCCGCATGGCTTTGGCGATGTCTTCTTTGGTTAAGCCATCAATAACAATTTCCATGACCGATTCAATCTCGGGTGATAACTCTGTTTTGGTCATGCCTTTTAAGGTCGGACAGAATGCATCATTGGTTGATGCTCCCAAGGATTTATATTTTGATCCAACTTTAGAACCTGAACGGACAACGCCGCCAGGAAAAGGCATAATCACATTGGGTATTTTACGCATTTCTTCAATGGCAGCTTCACAGGCAGCCAGCGCTTGCGGCTGCGACTCGGCCAGTACCAAAAAGTTACCGCCACCAATCGCGTCGACTTGACCAGTGGTTGCTTCAGCCAAAAATTCGCCATCCATCACCGGAATACGCCAATAACGTTTACCGCCAATTTGCTTAGATACCTGAAAGCCATCACCAAAATAACGCAAGTTTTTACCCAACGGAATTCTAATACCGCCATCAATACCGGCAAATAATGCCGCCGTTGGCGAGGTTAACACGCACTGGCCTGCCCGGGTTTCCAGTTGTTTGGCCAACCCTTTGCCGCCCATGGCAAATATCATAATTGCTACACCGGGACGGCCATCGGGTGTTTCTGACGGCTCTAAAATCCGCTCAATACTGCCTTCGCAACCACAAGCGATGACCGATGTGGCGAAGCCCGTCATGGCCTGCGCTGAAATCATCGCCCACTTTTCGTTTTGCGCCGTGATAATGGCGCGGGTGGCTTTCATTGGAAACGCTTCTGCAAACGTTGCATCTATGGTTACGCCGTTAATAATCATATTGTTATGCTCATTGTTAATATTATTCTTCGGGTATTAAAATTGTCGTCAATCGAGGTAGAGAAAAATGCTTTAAATGATTTTTTATGTCCATTCTTGATGTTCTAAACGCTAGTACAACAAAATGGAAATTCATGAACAATTAATCAAACTAATCTTTCAATAAAAAAACAATTTGTTATATTTATTTTTTAAGCCCACGAGCTTCCGGCGCTCTGTACTAACTAATATTTATTGAAACAATTCCGTTAGCCATGCAGCAAACTTTTCAGCTAATACGTTATCGGGATTTAAGGTTCTTGCTGTGATGGCTTGACCTAGCGGCATTCCTGGCTCCTGCTGCCAAGCTAAAAAAGTATGAATTACTGCTTTAGTTTTATGTGTGTCAATAAAGGTTGTGAGATTGTTTTCTTTTGCGTCATTTACACATTTTTCGGCAAAATTAACGCCTATTGGGTGAGCTAACTGGCTACAGAAATCTTCAAGCATTCCATCCAGTTGGTTATCTGGCATGAGCCAAATACCCACTCTTGGAAGCTCATTAGCAGCTCGAATTATTGTTCCTGATAATTCTGGTTTTTCTTGAGTTGTTATTATTCCGCTTTTTTGTAGCCTATCTTTAATAGCTTGCCATTTTGCCGCTAAATTTGGATTATCAGCATCAATAACGATACCGATGGTTTCAACTTGATCAGATCTAGCAAGTAATCCTGTTAACTTTTTTAACGCCAACTCATCAGAACCGCACTCGTATAAACCAAATGTTTCAGGGATATTATAATGCTGGCACAACGCCAATATAACGTGGCAATCATTTATGCCTTCCGTAAGCAGGACTTTAGAGCCTTTGTGTTTAAAATTCATAAAAAGACTACCTAACATCGACATCAGTTTCTAAAGAATCTGACAATGTTTCAATATCATATTCTTGTGCCAAAACTATTTCATTACGTGTAAATAGCCTGAAAAATGCACCATATTGTGGATATTTTTTCCAAACATTTCCAAATCCATCAATACAATCTCTGCTATGGGTTGTACAAAAAACTTGAACGTTAAGTGTTTCTGCTAATTGAAATACAATTTCCCATACCGATTGTTGTACAGCCCAATGTAGTCCATTTTCAAATTCGTCAATTAATAACACGCCATCCTTGGCATTTACCAAGGAGAGAATAATGTGAAAAACTCGTGTAACTCCATCACCTAAGCTTTTAAGCGGTATCCGTTCTTCTTGGTTATCAAGCTTAACTACGGGGACTCGATCCCGTGACCTATCACCTTCAACAAAAGCGAGTCCTACTATAGTTTTTTCTACTAATTTGAGGGAATCTATTACGTCCTTTTCTAGGTCTTTTAAATTGATAGCGTCCCATAATTGAGCTGCTTTTGTGTCCGTCAACCCCTGTGTTGAAACAAACTGAATAATACCGTATTTATTTTTCGGTCGTTGATTACCTAATCCAAATCTTGCTTCTCTATAAGCATCACGAAAATCTCGATTTTGAGAAAATAGTAATTGCGTTGCATCTTCTTGCTCAGAAACAACAAATATTTCAATATCATGATCAAAATAATCAAGATTAAAGCTTTCCAATTCTTCTCGGTCTAGTTTTCTCCTGATTCTTTTATCCACAGACTCTTCAACTATAAATGCTGCCGTTCTTATATTTAAAGGTGCTTTTTTTTCTCTTATTGCAAGTGTAAAACCTGGCTCAGTCAAATCAGGTATTTTATGTCCCTTAAAAAAATGCCTAACTGGATTTAATGACAACAAGTTTGGGTTATTCTGGAAATCAGAATCATGGTTTTCTTGTCGAGATTTTATAAGATCGCAAATCACTTCAAGAGAAGCATTTGAAACATATAATAAAACAGCTTCTAAAAACGCGCTCTTACCAGCATTATTTCGACCAACGATCAAATTAACCCTGCTCAATCTATTAATTAATAACGTATCGAAAATCCTAAAATTTTCTATATAGAATGAAGGTAGCATAATTTTTCTCTGATATGTTATAGATCACTAAGGAACATAGTCAAAATAAGTTGAATAGCTGTGATATTTACCCTCCCCCTTTTTTTCAAAGGGAGGTGAGATATGGGTATCACTTGACTACATTATTTCATACGTGTTCCTAACTTGTTTTTAAACAGTAGGATGCACGGTTATGCTACCGCGTCCATCCTCGGTAATTTCATCATCACTGATTTTAAAGTTACCCAGCTTCATGGTCAGGTAGCGGTCGAAATAATCTTTTAAGCCTTTTTCTACCGAGGGGTCAAAGTCGGGTTTAACCACATGAGTTGTACCCCATTTGGTAGAAACGACCTTGCCATCAACAACCACTAATTGACCGTCTTTGAACACATAATCAGGCTTTTCAAACATCTTCTGTCTATCGTTGTTATCCGTATAAACCGTAATATCTGCCCAGTTACCGGCGCTTAAGCCGCCCCGGTCTTTTAAACCAATCAATTTAGCTGCACCGGCACGCGTCATAATGGCAATTTCCTGTAACGTGTATTCACGTTCAATGGAGGCCAGCGTGGTCATTTTTTGGGCTTCTGGATGAATGGTTGACAGCACGTCATTACGGAAACTTCTGTCCATTAACAGACGTATCAAATGCGGATAACTGGTGAACGGCGCACCGTTAGGATGATCAGTCGTCAGGAAAATACGCCATGGGTCATCGACCAATAAAAAGGTTTCC
>CAIQND010000201.1 GCA_903873045.1 uncultured Methylococcaceae bacterium
ATACAGAGCCGATCCGGTTTGTCAACACCCTGCCGACGTTTTGTTTTTTGTCCTGCTTCAGGGCTGAACCACTTAACCCCGAAGAAGCCGACCATTATAACTTACCCGGCCAACTTGTCAACAGTCCGTGTCAACTTTTTTTGCTAAACTTGCCAACCCTTCCAAAGCGCCTGCTCCGGAAGAACTGCGTATTATACAGGAGTTAGTGAATCCGTCAAGGCCCAGTTTCTTTTAATATAAATGAGTTTAATGGAACGCTCTATTTTTAACGAATTAAGCGTCTAAAAAAATCAAGTCTTGAACAATTATATTCTTCAATATATATTGCGAAAGGTCACGATTTACACTTTTTTAAAACCCTCTCCGGAAGAGATAAGCAGGTAATATCCACAATCCTTAACTGTTTCAAATCCTGTCTTTTTTCGTTGCCCACATGCTTACAGCGCAGTCTTCTCAACAATCTGCACTCGTTGGGTTACGCCACACACAAGGGTGTAGGGTATGGTATCGGCACAGACGGCAATTTCTTCAACGGGCAAGCCATCTCCCCACAAGGTCACCGGGTCACCGGGTTTTGCATGGGGCTGCGCTTCCAAATCAACAGTAATCATATCCATTGACACTCGACCAATCAGCGGAACACGCTGTCCGTTAACCAGCACGGGCGTTCCTGATTTGGCATAACGGGGATAACCATCCCCATAACCAATGGCGACAACACCCAATGTGGTCGCCTTTTCACAAATCCATGAGCCTGCATAACCAACTTTATCACCTTTGGCTATGGGCTTTACCGCTATCAATCGTGAATGTAAACTCATAATGGGTTTTAAACCCAGTTGCTCGGCGGTACTATCTGAAAACGGTGAAATACCATATAACATAACACCTGGACGTACCCAATCGGTTAAGGCTTCTTTCCAAGCGATAATACCCGCCGAATTGGCAATACTACACTCATTTTTAAGCCCTACCTCAGATGCCAGCTCCGACAACGTTTCATTAAACAAACTAATTTGTTTAAGCGTGGCAGGATCTTGTTTATCATCTGCATTGGCTAAATGTGTCATCAAACTGATTGGCTGCCTGATGATGGGGCACTGGTTTAAACGCTGGTAAACTGTGTCAAGTTCGTTGGCTTTAAAGCCCAGACGATTCATGCCGGTATCAAATTTTAACCAGATAGCACAAAGGCCTTGCTCCGTTCTACTTTCAAAAATGTCTACCTGGGTAAAAGAATGCACTACAGGATCCAATTGATAAAGCAATAACTCATCTAATTCTTCAGCGCAGATAAAGCCTTCCAACACCGCAATCCGGTTTTTAATTCCGGCTTTACGCAAACGAATCCCCTCATCTACCCGCGCCACAGCAAAGGCATCGACCGCTTGTAAGACTTCGGCAACCCGCAGTAAGCCATGACCATAACCATTGGCCTTGATAACGGCCATGATTTTTGCTTCCGGCGCGTAATAACGCACCCTTTGCAAGTTATGCTGCACAGCATCCAGATTAAGTACCGCGTAAGCTGCCGGTCTCATTCATAGTCTCCTGCGTTATAGGGAGTTCCGGCAAAGTTTTCAAATTTAGTATATTGCCCCATAAAGGTCAATCTAACGGTTCCCAGCGGCCCGTTACGTTGCTTGCCGATAATAATTTCGGCAATGCCTTTATCAGGACTATCTTCGTTATACACTTCGTCGCGATAAACAAACATAATCAAATCGGCATCCTGCTCAATAGCACCAGAGTCACGTAAGTCCGACATTACCGGACGTTTATTAGGGCGTTGTTCCAAGTTTCGGTTAAGTTGTGACAAGGCGATAACGGGTACATTCAACTCTTTAGCCAACGCTTTTAAGCCTCTGGAAATATCAGATATTTGTTGTACCCGATTGTCGCCACTGGAAGGGGATTGCATCAATTGTAAATAATCCACCACAATCAAGCCTAATTGACCATGCTCACGCGCCAAACGTCTGGCTCTGGCTCGCACTTCGGTGGGTGATAATGCGGGCGAATCATCAATAAATAATTGTGTACCTGCCAGTAAATTAATGGCTGATGTCAAGCGAGGCCAATCATCATCATCCAGCTTGCCGGTTCTAACTTTATGCTGATCAATACGACCCAAAGATGACATCATACGCATCGCGAGTGAATCACCCGGCATTTCCATACTAAATACGGCAACCGGTTTATCACTTTTTAGGGCTACATTTTCGGCTATATTCATGGCGATGGTGGTTTTACCCATCGACGGCCTGCCCGCCACGATAATTAAATCAGCTGGTTGCAGACCGGAGGTTAATTCATCAAGGTCGTTAAATCCGGTGCTCGCACCGGTGATAGAACCCTCCTGCTCAAACAGGGTTTCAATTTTATCAACCGCTTTAGCCAATAATGATTTAATGGCGATAAAGCCACCGGCCTGCCCTCTTTGCCGTTGCTCTGCTATTTGAAAAACCTGCCGTTCCGCATTTTCGAGCAATTCAGAAGTATCACGCCCCTCGGTATTAAAAGCTGAATCGGAAATTTCAGTACCAATATGAATCAGCTGCCTGAGTACTGACCGATCTCTGACAATATTGGCGTAAGCAACAATGTTAGCCGCACTGGGCGTGTCTTTTGCCAGCATGATTAAATAAGCCAGTCCACCGACATTGTCCAACTCGCCGATGGCTTTTAAACCATCAGACAGCGTGATGACATCAAAAGGAATCTGTTTTTCTGCGAGCTCTTCAATTTTTTTGAAAATAAGCTGGTGACTGCGGCGATAAAAATCTTTTTCAATGACCTTATCGGCTATGGCATCCCAGGTCTGGTTATCCAGCATTAATCCACCCAAAACCGATTGTTCGGCCTGAATGGAATTGGGTGGAACCTTCATGGCATCAAGTGAGTAATCACGTTCCATGGAATAATTTTCAGGCATGGTTATTAGCTGCAAAAAAGATAAATAATACCACGACGAGGGGTTCCAGTCATGAGCATCGCTATTCAAAAATTAAGTCCAGCCAATAATGAGCTAACGACAAAAACGCGTCATTTTCGCATGAATGCCGACGTTTTTCGGTGTTTGCTCTGAAATAACCGGCTTTTTAAGTCAAAAATCCGGTTATTGAACCCACATCTATAGGATAATCGGGGCGTATCAAGTACCCTAAACGCCTGACGCCTTAGAACAGGCATTATCATCATTTTTTAGGGAACTTGACTTATGACCACCCACCCTCAGAATCCACAACCCAATCGCCAGACGCTTTATGTTGCCATCGCACTGATACTTGGCATTGTAGTTGGCGAAATACTCAATTTAACACTGGGCAGCTCCTCCGGCACTACTCAGCAAAATCCTGTATTGAGTCAGATCATTGAGGTTTTTTCCGTATTAACGGATATCTTTCTGCGCTTGATAAAAATGATTATCGCCCCTCTGGTGTTTTCAACGCTGGTGGTTGGCATGGCTAAAATGGGTGACATTGAAACGGTAGGACGCATCGGTATCAAGGCGCTACTGTGGTTTTTTTCAGCGTCAATTTTTAGCCTGTTGCTGGGCATGTTACTGGTGAATGTGTTTGAACCGGGAAGTTCTTTGCATATTGCATTACCTGCAATAGGTTCAGAAACAGGACTGCCGCAAGTCAAGCCGACACTGGGTAATTTCGTTGCGCATATCTTTCCAAAAAGTATCGTCGAAGCGATGGCGACTAATGAAATTTTGCAAATTGTAGTATTTTCCATGTTCTTTGGCATTGCCTGCGCTTCAATCGGCGATCTGGCTAAACCAACGGTCAAGTTACTGGATTCATTAGCACACATCATGCTAAAAGTGACCGGTTACGTCATGCATTATGCACCGGTAGCAGTATTTTCAGCGATGGCCTCGGTTATCGCACAACAGGGCATCGGCGTTCTACTGTCTTATGG
>CAIQND010000202.1 GCA_903873045.1 uncultured Methylococcaceae bacterium
AATAAAAACTTTAATATCGAGTATAAAGGCGTTAACGAGTAGACCGATGCTGATCATAGCATTAGCCAAGCTAGTTTTTTGTAAATATAGTCAGTCAACGTTGATGGCAAGAAACCGCTGCTCTTGGGAAGCGAGTATTTCCCCTTTTTCAATGGGGGGGAGAGTAAAGCGGGCGCCTGAATACTGACCAAAAAACAGCGGTATCTTGCATAAAATCACCTTACCCGGACATAAAAATTGCATACATAGGGCAGTGTAAACCTTACCACGCGTTAAAAAGCGGTTATTTCTCTTTAATATCCGGTGCAAACTGTTTGGTAGCCGATGTAAATCACTTGGTAACCTGCGCAAACTGTTTGGTAAGCGCATACCAACGAATAAAATTTCGTCTTCAACCTATTGAAAAATTGATAAAATTAGAGTTTTAAAAATACAAGGGGCAATGTATCGGGATTTTATTGCTTGGTATGCCAATTCAAGGGGCAATGTACTGGATTTTATTGCGTGGTAAGTCAATACAAGGGGCGAAGTATTGGAATTTTATTGCGTGATAAGCCAAAACAAGGGGCGATGTTTTGGTTTTTTTGTGTGGTAAGTTGTTTTCAGGTCGATGTATCCGATATTAAGCGCTTATCGGAAATCAATAAGTCTGGCTGTTTTCCGAGCTGGAGTTTAGGAAGCAGCAAAAAAACCGCCCCGCTTTTTCCTCAAAGGCGCTTGCTTTTAGGTAGCGATATCAGTGTCCTGTAGGGGCAATCCCTTGTGTTGCCCTGATAACATTATGGCATCAAAGGGCAGGCGTAAAGCCCGCCCCTACAAAAAATTCCCCCGCTTCTCAGGGAAAAACAAAACGTTAAACAGTTAAAAAAGTCAGGTGAATAGTACGCGATGCACACCCGGCTAAGATAATCCCCGCTAACCTCAACACTTAAAAAACATAAATACCACAAAAATAACTTGATTTTTATATAAATATAAGGGTATTATTTGCGGCATACTTTTTTTGCTAGACTCCTATCCTCTCCGCATAAAGGTTTACTACTATGTCTACGTCATCCATTATCCCACGCGATGACACCAGCAAACTGGTGTTGCTTCAACAATTAAATGCCCAGCTACCTAACTACGCCAGCGCCTTAGACATCACCGAAAGCGATCTGGCTCAACTTAAGGTCGGCTTGGATTGGTTCGATTACAGTCTTAAGACACAAGAAACCACACAAAACTATAGTCATGCACTGGTCGCCCTTAAAAAGACCCTGCGTGACGGCCCCAAAAACACGGCTATCAATCTGCCATCGCCGCCGCTGTTTCCGCCCACGCCAGCATCCGAGCCTTATGCCGACATCTTTGGCTTTTTGGGCGCGTTAATTACCCGCATTAAAAATCACAAAAACTACACAGACGCTATCGGCAAAGCGTTAAAGATTATCGCCACACCAAGCCCAGGCATTGATTTTACTTCCCTGCAACCGGTATTATCGGTTGATTTTCAGGGTGGTCATCCGGTGTTGCATTGGAAAAACAACAGCACTGACGCGATAGAACTGGAAGCCGATCACGGCACCGGCACTTTTAGCCTGATGACCATCCAGCAAACTCCCGGCTATCAGGATAATACCCCGCTCCCCACCTCTGGAACCGCTGTGCTCTGGAAATACCGCGCCATCTACCGTATTCGCGATGCACAAATAGGACATTGGAGCCAAGTGTTGGAAGTTGGGGTTAAGGGGTGAGCTGGATTTGATTATGCTTCCTAAGCTTCCTGTTTGAGAAAATAACGTTGGGTTAACAGACTGATCGTTAACACAGCATATTGATGCAACAACTGTTGGGTTGCAAAAAGCTCAACTTCGCTTATGCAGCTAAAGCCAAGGGTAAAAAATATGAAAGAAGATCGCAAAGTTTTAATTATTACAAGTTCACAAACTACTGTTTCATCTTCTATAGCACAAGTTTTAAGTGATCCAGAGCGAAGCATACTTAATATTACTAGAAAATTTATATCAGTATCAACTTTAGTTGCACTGGATACTTTAAAGCAAAACATGAAGGGATTTCTTGAAAATCTGGGCACCATTATCAGTACATCCCCTCAAAAAATGGGTCAATTAAGCTTGGATGAAATAGAAATTAGTGCGCAGATTGATGCTAAAGGCAACATTGGTTTTGTTGAAGCAGGTATTCAAAGTGGGATCAAGTTTATACTGAGAAAAAAGGCACAAAAAGAGTTACTTTGTAAAACAAATAAATTTTGTAATAGAGGTTAATATGTCAAAACTAAAAATACTCTTTTTAACCGCAAGTCCGACAGATCAAAAAGCTGTAAAAGTAGATTCTGAGTTTAGAAAAGTAATTGAAAGCATCCAACAAAGTCAGTTAAAAGACTTACTGGAAATTTCTTCTGAAAGCCATGTTAGACCAGATAATTTAATTGCCATACTTCAGCAACATACCCCTGATATTGTGCATTTCAGTGGTCATGCCGACAATGAAATAGTTCTGTTAGAAAATAAAAATGGAGAGAGTAAATTTGTAGATGGAAAATTAATGACAGATATTTTTAGAAACTTAACGAATAAACCCAAGCTTGTTGTTCTTAATGCCTGTTTTACAAATGAGCTTGCACAAGCCATAGCGGACGTTATAGGCTGTGCGATAGGTACACCTCAAGCCATTAGGGACTCAATGGCAATTGGTTTTTCTGTTTCGTTTTATAGAAATATTGCTTTTGGTGAATCAATACAAAAAGCGTTTCTTCTTAGCATTATAGAATTTAGACTATTGGACCTTGATCCAAATAGGTTTCCAAAAATTTTCACTGGAAAGGAGGATGGTGACTTAGTTGTCTTAAATAAACGAAGAGGATATTTTTTATTCTCTAATTATGAATTGTGGGAATTTTATACTGCTGTTCTCGATTTCTCTAAACAAGTACACCATATGTTTCAGTCATTAGGGACTCTCTCTTTAAACGTCTTATTTTCATCAATACTTAGTCTAAAATCCTCTGTCATTTATGATAATCAAGCAGCGTTTAGTTCAGCTTGGTCTCAATATCATGAAGCAAACAATCACCATTTTAAAGATTTTTCTGAAAAGTTTCCTGGATATAAAAAGAATGTTTCCCTTGCATTAACTAAACTTAAATCAATTGATAATATAGAACCATATTTAGTAGAAAAAATAATAGCATGTGAAAGACAGTTTATTATTATTGATAAATTACTCGATAAATACAAGATTAACCATGATGATATTGCTAGGTTCATGGTGGATTCTGATGGTGTTAATAAAGAAATTGATCAAATAAATGCAACGGATACTATTGTTGCAACGATTCGTAACATAAAAGTAAATTCAAATGACTTAACCACAGCGTCAGATGATTTATTAAGATATTTAATTGCTATTCTTTTGGAAAAAAAAGGGGAATGACATGAGTGGTTTGTTACTAGATGATATAAAAAAACAAGAAGGAAAACTTTACCACGATGTTTTAGAAAACAGGGAATTATTAAAGGAATTTCTGCGAATACAAGATAATAAAAAAAAAATAGAAGAATTTAAAAAAATAAAGGAATCTGAATATCAATCAATAATTAAGTTAAGTGATGATGTTAACAACTTTATTGATAATATTGAAGCATTATCAGGAACGGTAAACACATTAGAAAGTTATATGTGGTTATGCGATATTGCTGAAAAATGGCATTCAATATTCTCAACCCTTCTCAGTGCACCCAGAATTATTGATCTTTCACCTCCAAATATTTGGCTTGAACCGCCTTCTGCAAATTTTACTGATAAAGAAATTGAAGACCGTTTAAAAACCTATAAAGATATTTCTTGTTCGGCACAAAAAGCAGAATTTCATAAGCTTTCTGATGAACATGAGCAAGCTGCTTATCGATCAGCCAAAGAATTTTTTGTTTTAGAAGTATTGGACGGAAAAATTAATTTCGCCCAGCGCATTCCTAAAGAATCTTATTGGCGATTAGAAGAAATATGGGTTAAACAATTAAAATCGCTGCTTGCCTATTTTTTTTGGATGAATCAACAAAAGGTGTTATTTCAAAAACATGAAACGGATTTTCTTGATGCGACTAATTATTTACGCAATAAACTTGTCACTCCAGAAATCAAAGCTCAACCCTCGGAATTTAAAATAGCAAAGGACTACATAAGAACTCATTATATAAATGAAGACAACAAACTACGCGAATTCAATATAAAAGAACTTAATAAGCTTCTTGATGATGAAGCATATAATATCTATAAATTAACGGGTTATGAAGACGAAAATAAAAACTGGAAACTTGCCGAAGTTTTCATTAAAGGTTCTTACTTGGGGCGATGCAGTAGTTTGTACAGAGCTAATGAGGATGAGTATGCAAAAAATGAAGAAAAATTAATTGAGAGAGAAGCCTACCGTTTTTATAAAATAACCGGTTATACGGATATTGATAAAAATGGGGAACTTGCAAAATATTATGTAAAAAAATGTAGAAATTACATTCTACCTGATAACAGTAATTTAAGACTTAGTTGGTTAATCAGAGAAAAAGCCCGTCGCATATTTGAAACAACGGGCTCTACGGATGAGGAACACAATTGGTTTCTTGCTCAAACCTATGTGAAAATGTTTTATGAAAGTATAGTTCCAGCGGTAGAAGAGGATAATAAAGAAAAAGTCTTGCGAGTACTCAAAGCGTTTCAATATTGTAAAACAAGCGGCTTTCTTATCAAGAACTGTTTTGAACTGGCTATAGCAATTTATTTTTTGAATCCTCAAACGATTAATTCTTTATGGGAAGACGCTAAGTCTGAACCTGAAACAAATGTTGAAAGTATTGTGCTAGTGAAATCGTGGCCACAAAATTTTACAGTCAACGATCCATGTAAAACAAGGTTTTGGATCAATAGAGATCGCAATATAATTGGTTTTTATGGTGTGATGATGGATGATGAAAGAAAGGCATTATTAACTGCTTTGCAGACAACATCTGAAAGACCAACACAAGAGCATATAAACGCTATCCAAACGCTTTATGATCAAAGTCGTATCATACATAAAAATACCACACTGTAAGAATAATCAATGGCGCAAACCTTCTATGTCATGGTAATAAAAATTATGAATCGCTATAGAGGATTATGAGAATGAACAAAGAATTTAAAAGGGCAGTATGGAATTCAATGCTGGACGCAGATATGAACGGGCGTTATTGGAAGTATTTGACTGAAAGATACTCAAAACGAGAAACCAGTTTAAAAATATTTTTGGCAATCATGACTTCAAGTACAGTTGCAGGCTGGGGTATTTGGGAGGGAAACGTATTAATATGGAAATATTTGTCTGCATTCTCAGCTTTATTAGCAATAGCACTACCAATTCTTAATTACCCCAAACGTATTGAGTCAATGTCAGAATTAGCTGGAATATGGGGAGAGCTACGTATTGGGTATGAAAATATGTGGTTGGATATTAGCAATTATCCAGATAAAAA
This sequence comes from uncultured Methylococcaceae bacterium, assembly GCA_903873045.1. Classification (GTDB taxonomy): domain Bacteria; phylum Pseudomonadota; class Gammaproteobacteria; order Methylococcales; family Methylomonadaceae; genus Methylobacter_C. Next base: position 5,511 of record CAIQND010000202.1, read on the forward strand.
TACACTGATTAGGACCTATAAAACTTATCGCGTTACAGAAAGTTCGTTAGCAAAGAAAGAATCAAAAATGCCTAATGAGAAAAAACTTATTAAAAAGTGTCAAGAAGAAGTTAAACAATCACTTAATTTAAACTGAGAAATAAAAAATGAGTCAAATAAATTTAGATGAATTACAAAAAATAATTGAAAAAGAAATTAATAGGGAAATTAATTATACCGAAAGAGAAAATGAAAAAGCTGATTTAGAAAGAAACATAACCAAAGTACAGCGACGAGAAAAGTGGCCAGAACCACCGGACCCGGAAGAGGAATTTGGAGATAACTAAATTTCTAAATATAGGGACTGCCAACCTTAAACTAAAAGCTGTGGATTCGCTTTAGAGACTGTGAAAGTATTCTAAATTGTTTTTTAATTTTCAATTACGGCTACAAAAAATCAATAAGTTACAACAGATTATTTGCTTTTTTATGTCGAATTCAGCTTTTTTGATAAAATTTTCAAAATCAATGGGGTCAGACTCGATTGATTTTTTTAAATCAATGTAAATCAATCATAAATCAAAAATAAACAGGGGACAGACCACGATTAATTTCCAAAACTACGAACCTTTCTGTTTGTAATAAATCAATTTCGGTAACAATCAGTCCAGAATTGTCAGTGTCGGTTGAATTAATCATGGTCTGTCCCTATTACTTACATTTTACGAAAAGTAACTTTTGTTTACCCACTACGATTCACATTGAACCATCAATATATTAATATTCATATATAATGCCAAAAAAATCAGAGAACTTATACAAGATTTGAAATGTGCCGGATTTTACGAAATTTCAGGCGGGGGCAAAGGGTCACATCGTAAATTTGTTCATAAAAAATACGCTGGCGCTGTAACTATTAGCGGAAAGATTGGTGAAGATGCCAAGACTTATCAAGAAAAGCAAGTAGAACAAG
>CAIQND010000203.1 GCA_903873045.1 uncultured Methylococcaceae bacterium
GGTGGCGCAGTTCTTAGCGCAGCCATTTCACTTGCAGCTCGAATAGTTTTTCAGTGGGTGAGGGTATTTCAGGGGTATAAAACGACCTCTTGGATAGTTGCGCCTCGCGATTTGGTAAATCATATCAAAAGGTAATTATTTTTCGTCCCGTCTCCAAAGTCGTCCGTATTGTGAGTCAAATACTCGTGCAATCAAATTTTTCCTGGAGTAATGCTATGTGTTGGATAGATTGGTTTTCTGGACGCATGGGGTTATGCGTCAGGGCTGGGTTGCAAACCCCGTCACGCTTCCTATCTGTGTTTTGTAGGGGCAATCCCTTGCGGTTGCCCTGCTAACATCGTGGCATTAAAGGGCAGGCGTAAAGCCTGCCCCTACAAATTTTCTATACGTTACCTGAACAGGTCGCCCATTTTCTCAAGGAGAAATCCATTGAAACATCTTAAAAACTTGTCCTTTACCCGAAAGCTAGCCGTCATTTTGGCGCTTGCCGGGATTATATTAATCATCGGTCATGAGTTGGAGCTTTATCTGCCTGATCTGGAATTATGGATTGAAAAACTGGGTGCTTTTGCGCCGCTTGGTTTTATCGCGCTATTTGTCATTTTAACGCCGGTTTTTGTATCCGTTGATACGCTTTGTTTTGCTGCGGGTTTATTATTTTCAATGGGTGTTGCAGAATTTTATATGGTCATTGCAACCTATCTGGCCGCCGCACTTATTTTTTTTCTCGGGCGCTATTTAATGCGTGAGCGAGTTGTCGCCTTTATCGCCCAACATCAGCATTTAGCCGAACTGGATACTGCCATTAATAGCCAGCCACTTAAGCTGATGTTTTTATTGCGGTTGACACCGCTGCCATTTGCCATGCTAAGCTATGCACTATCTGTCACACAAGTCCGATTTTGGCCTTATTTGGTTGCCACCAGCGGCATTTTAATTTATAACACCAGCCTGGTTTACATGGGTTATACCACCAAGCACTTGGCGGGTTTAGTCAGTGGCTCAGCAAAACAGAGCGGCGTTTCTTATCCACTTTTGGCATTGGGAGTCGTGCTGTCTGTACTGGTATTATTCTACGTAACCAAAATAGCCGGTGAAACTATCCACCGACTTAGTTCAGAAACATCGAAGCCCTCATGTTAATGGAGTTTTATACCGGCATCCCGCCTCTGCTAATGCAATTTATCATGACGGTGGCCTTTTCTTTTGTGGTCGGTCTTGAGTTTCGCAGTTACCATCATTCCAATGACTACAAATTGCATTTTGGCAGTACGCGTACTTTTGTACTGATTGGTATGCTGGGTTTTATTCTGTTTACCCTGGATACCAGTCGGCTGTTGTTTGGTGTAGGCTTAATGTTACTGGGACTGTTTTTACTTGTTTTTTACTGGCGACTCTCTGCAAAAAGTCAATTTTCGCTATTTAGCACCGTCTATTTACTGTTAATCTATTTAATAGGCCCTATCGCCTGCCTGTTTCCCAGTTGGTTTCTGATGCTTTTTATTGTCGTACTGATCTTGGTGTTAAGTGAAAAAACCGTCATCCATCATTTTTCAGATCAGTTGGCTAATGAAGAAATAGCCACTTTAGCCAAGTTTTTAATTATTTCCGGCGTTATCCTGCCCTTGTTACCCGACCAACCGATTGCGCCGATGTTGCCGGTCACTTACTACCGGGTATGGCTTGCTGTTATTATCGTCTCCGGTTTTTCTTATCTGAGTTACCTGGTTAACACGTATTTTTTTAAAAGCCGCAGCCTGTTAATTACCGGATTATTGGGCGGACTTTATTCCAGCACAGCGGCAACGGTTGTTATTGGACGCAGCGCTCATGGATTGGATAGCACATCAGGACGCAAGGTATCATCCGCACTGATTATGGCGACCACAATGATGTACATTCGCTTACTGGCGATTATTTTTATGTTTGACCAAAGCGTAGCTTTGGAGCTGCTGAAGCCTTTTGTCGTGCTTATTTTTATCTCCTTATTAATGATCGTTGCTTTGTTAACCGTTAAAAACCATGAACCTGACTTACACGATGTCACCGACGTAAAGCACCCGCTAGAATTATCAACAGCCATTGCCTTTGCTTTATTATTTATGCTGTTTGCGTTTGTAACTAACTTTGTAACCACTGAATATGGAGGGTATGGCCTTAAAACGCTCGCTATTGTGGTAGGTTTTACTGATATTGATCCGTTTATCCTGTCATTGCTTAGCGGCAAATTTACCGTATCCGATTCGGCTGTTGTCTCCGCCATTATATTGGCGAGCGGCAGTAATAATTTGCTAAAAGCGGCTTATGCCATTGCTTTGGCAAGAAACCGTTCCGTTTTATTTGCTGCTGCGTGGTTAATCTTTTTGTTTGTAATCTCGATTGGGTATGCTTATAAATATGCTTGGTGACTTTTTTTAAATATTTTTACCACGAAGACATGAAGGAAAATAAAAACTTCGGGTCTTCGTGGTATCTAAAAGACCCAATAATCGGCATTCTTCACAGAAGTCCAAAAGTAATTGACACTTTTTTACAAAAAATATTTGATAGTCGTAGGCTTTAAATTTGCCCGTATCCACTTTAATAACTGACGTATTGCACATCCCACTAATATAGTGCTCCACTGACACTTTGCGATGATCGCCTTTAGTTAATAGGTAGGCCAACCAAATGGTTACTGTGCATCCCCAACTCAAATACCGTTGGCTACCCCCCTTGGGAATACACTTGTCCAGCACCTTCGGAAGCCCCCATCCTTATCATCTGGGCGATTAACAGTGCGACATCATTATCCGTTCGGTGATAACGACCAGGGCTGTAATTCCAAGTATTTGTTCTGTTTCGTTGCTTAAAGTGTCTATCATGACGTTTACCTAATGTTGTTGTGTGTCAACTATAGATAATGCCGAGCCATTTGCGCTGTAACGCTTTCCAGATTCACGGGCGAAAAAGGGGTGGGTATTTCGTCTCAAAATATTTTTTTTGGTGGCTCAGAAACTTACATTGAGCGGGTACTACCCATAAGAAAGTTGATACCTAAATCCTGCAAGCTAACA
>CAIQND010000204.1 GCA_903873045.1 uncultured Methylococcaceae bacterium
ATACAAAACGCTTGCCTTCGAGCATACGCATACCGGCGATAAATTAAAGTTAACCTATTTTGAACGCGGTAATTATATTAAAGATGCGCTGCAAGAAATCAATTATCTGCTACGCGACTTCCGTACCGATGATATTCACCCCATCGATACAGCCTTATTGGATCAGTTATTTGATCTGAAGCAAACGCTGGGTGTTAATAAACCTTTTCATATCATCTCCGGTTATCGCTCTCCGTTTACCAATGCTTTGTTGCGTAAATATAGTCATGGAGTTGCCGAACATAGTTTTCATACGCAGGGCATGGCAATTGATATAAGGCTTGAAGGCGTATCCTCCAGAATGATCAGAAATGCTGCGTTGTCTATGGCGCAAGGTGGCGTGGGTTATTATCCCCGGAATAATTTTGTGCATTTGGATACCGGTAATTTTAGAACCTGGTAGCAAGGTCAATATGACCTCCTGATTTTTCGTAAAATGTAATTCAAAATACTCATGCTGATGCTTGTGCAGTGTCAAGGATTGGAAAAGAGTTATCCATCGCTACTGTCGACAGGCTGTTTTCGGGTATAATTTACAACATTTTTAACTCAGGGCACTAAGGCGTTATGTCAAAAATCAATAAAGTTGTATTGGCTTATTCTGGAGGACTGGATACTTCCGTTATTCTTAAATGGTTACAGGATGTTTATGCATGTGAAGTGGTTACTTTTACGGCAGATTTAGGGCAGGGCGAAGAAGTTGAACCGGCGCGTGCAAAAGCTAAAGCCGCAGGCATAAAAGATATTTTTATTGAAGATTTACGTGAAGAGTTTGCGCGTGATTATGTTTTTCCGATGTTTCGTGCCAACACGGTCTATGAAGGTGAATATTTGCTGGGCACTTCAATTGCCCGTCCTTTAATTGCCAAACGCTTGATTGAAATAGCCAATGAAACGGGCGCTACGGCCATTTCTCATGGTGCGACCGGCAAAGGTAATGATCAGGTGCGTTTTGAGTTGGGTGCTTACGCTTTACGTCCTGATATACAAGTTATTGCGCCGTGGCGTGAATGGGATTTAAACTCCAGGCAAAGTCTGCTGGCTTATGCTGAAAAACACGGTATTTCTGTAGAACAGAAAAAAGGCAAAACCTCGCCTTATTCAATGGATGCCAATTTACTGCATATCTCTTATGAAGGTCGTATTCTGGAAGATCCGTGGGCGGAGCCTGAAGAAGACATGTGGCGCTGGACAGTTTCACCGGAAGCGGCACCCGATCAAGCGACTTATATAGAATTAACGTATCAACAAGGCGATATTGTTGCGATTGATGACGTGCCTTGTTCGCCTGCGACGGTTCTGGAAAAGCTAAACAAGATTGCCGGTAATAATGGTATTGGTCGCCTCGATATTGTTGAAAATCGCTATGTTGGCATGAAATCACGCGGCTGTTACGAGACGCCAGCGGGTACGGTTATGCTAAAAGGCCATCGTGCAATTGAGTCATTAACCTTGGACAGGGAAGTGGCGCATTTAAAGGATGAGTTAATGCCACGTTACGCCTCGTTGATTTATAACGGTTATTGGTGGAGTCCTGAGCGTCTTATGTTGCAAACCATGATTGATTCTTCACAAGAGTCCGTGAATGGTAAAGTTCGGCTTAAGTTGTATAAAGGCAATGTGATTGTTGTGGGCAGGGCTTCTGAAACCGACAGTCTGTTTGATGAAACTATTGCCACGTTTGAAGATGATGGTGGTGCATATAATCAAAAAGATGCCGAGGGTTTTATTAAATTAAATGCGTTAAGAATGCGTATAGCCGCTGCTAAACGCTTGCGTTAAGCGGGTAATAAAAACAGGACAAATATTATTTAACTTGTATAATTAGTCGGCAGAAAGTTCCTATAATAATAACAATGTTCTAACGGGGTGTTTTTGGGTGCCTGGTTTGAGAGGAAGTCAATAATGAGTGAGTTGCACGAGGTAAAATCAGAGCTTGTGGTTCTGCAAAGAATACCGTCGGATCAAGGATTGATTAAAGTTAACCGATGGCTAATGGCTATGGTTTTTTTCTTGATGACTGTCATTGTTGTTGCCGGCTTCTTCTTATTGCCTGCTAATGACGTTACCCGATTTAAAAAACCTGAAGTTATTATCACCGAAATAAACCCTGTGTTGTCTGCTGAAGTCAATACCTTGAAAGGGCAGTTTGTCGGCTTGGTCAGTGGCTCAATCGAAAGTAAGTTAAGGGCATTGGAAGACAGTGTTCGGATGGGCACGGTTTCTAACGCCTTAGGGACGATTGAGGATTTAAAGAATGATGTTAAAGTCCTGCGTTCTTACTCAGAGCCTGCCAAAAAAGACAAAGTAGTTATTGCCAATGCGCAATTAATTCAGGAAATGTCTGAGTTAAAGCGTCTTGTTTATCTGACGTTAGCGTCTTGTGGGTTAATGCTGGCGGCAGTGGGTGGTATCTGGTTTAAAAACCGATATCGCCTGCCTTATAAAGAAGTCATCATGCGTCATTTAGGCAAGCAGTAATGGATGGAGCAATCCTTAAGTAGTTGCCTTGGATTTTATTGTAGTCATAAAAAAGCCTCCCCACTCATAGACTGGAGAGGCTTTTTTTATACCTGACTTATTTTTTTATTATTTGCTGCTGATATAGGCGTATAAAGCGTCAACCGCTTGATCTTCGCCGTATCCAGCTTTTATAACCGCTTTGTTAGCCATAATCTCTTCGATCGCTTTTGGCATGCCGCCTTTGCCTTCTTTCAGAACTTTTTCAAATGATGCTCTGTCCAAAGTACCTGCTTTAATGTTGGCAGACAACTGTGGGTTTGACGCGATATCGTGGCAAGTACCGCAACCACGGCCGAAAGCACGGTCATAGATTTTTTGACCAATTTCAAGTTGTTCATCAGCCAATGCTGATCCACTTAACGCGATTAAAACAATACCTGCTAATGTGCCTAATGATTTTTTCATACTGACCTCTTGTGTTGTAAAAAAAGAGAACTGCAGTTCTCTTGGTGGGGAAATAGAATTTGAGTAAAATTCAGACTAGCAAAGAATAGGGAATTTAACTGAAAAATTCAATCTTTTATTTTACTTGGGAAGTATTAGCATTTATTTCACTAAACGATATCTGAATTACAGGTGTTATCGGCTGTTTTTGTGGGACGCCTCGATACGATTTTAACCCGTTTTTTGAAGCGGAATCGGCTGGACCAGCGAGCGCATCTGCTCGATGCGTCCCGCTTTCACATGGCCTAGCGCCATAGCCATCATAACCGCCAGCGCCAGCCCCATGCGGGTTTTC
>CAIQND010000205.1 GCA_903873045.1 uncultured Methylococcaceae bacterium
AATACGTTGAAATCCCTATAATCGGTGTCATTCGTGTTCTATGATTGAAGCCAAGATATAAACAGGCTTTGCTAAAATTAATTGTGGCTATCTACTGTATACTGAGTATTGATTCAATACCACGAAATATTTCATGCCTTTCATCCTAAAATAGACCCATCACAAGATCAAGTAACGACAATAATAATGGATATCATATTTAAAGAATACTGCAAAGTTGTCTGGCAAAAAAAAGGCTATTTCTTTATGGCCTTATTTGCCTTGGCCTGTTGCATCACGCTGGATTTATCAGCCCCCATTTATTATAAAAATATTGCCAATGGACTGGCTGCTCCTTATTCCGAGGCAACGCTGGCGCTATTGCTGGAAAACTTAAAAGTGATTGCCGGTATCTATGCCGGTATCTGGGTGTCATGGCGACTACTTGAAATCGCCATTATTCCGCTTGACGGCGGCGGTATTAATTTACTTGAAAAACGCTGTTTTGATGTCCTTAAAAAACAAAAATACGCCTTTTTCGAAAACAGCTTTTCAGGCAGCTTAATCAAACAAGCCAACCGTTTTTCACGTTCTTTTGAAATGATTATGGACTGGTTTTTATTTCAGTTCTTCATGAATATTTTAGCGATAGTCATTTCATTTACCATCTTTTACCAGCAGCAACAAGAATTCGCTTTTTACTTCCTGGCGTGGGTTGGCCTTTTTGTCACCTGGAATATCGCTTATTCACTTTGGAAAATGCGTTTCGATCAAGCCGTCGCTGAAGCTGATTCGGTGGTTGGCGGCGTGTATTCCGACGCCATCAGTAATATCTTTATTGTCAAAAGCTTTGCCATGGAAGCCCATGAGCAAGCCCGCATCAACAAGGCTTCTGATTTTGTTTACAAGAAAAAGAAAATCGCCTGGTTGTTTACTTTTATTTCTTTTGCCGTCCAAGGCTTAATGACTTTTGGCATTGAATTACTGTTGGTTTATTTAATGATCCAAAAATGGACAACCGGCATTTTTCAGGTCGGCGAGTTTGTTTTGTTCCAGTCGATTATGCTTATTCTTATCCAGCGTTTATGGGAGTTTGGCCGTAATTTTAGAACTTTTTTTACCGCATTGGCTGATGCATCGGAAATGGCCGAAGTGTTCAGACAAGAAGATATTGAAAAAGACAGCGATCACGCACAAGCACACACCATCAGCCAAGGTGCCATCAGCTTTAACAAGCTCTGCTTTAGCTATAATCCGGCCAATCTTAGGCAACCCCGTTTGTTTGATAATTTTTCGTTGGATTTAAAAGCCGGCGAAAAAATAGCACTGGTCGGTCAATCCGGCTCCGGTAAATCAACCTTAACCAAATTGCTGTTTCGCTTTCTTGATCCCCAACAAGGCACGCTTACTTTTGACGGACTTGACGCAAAATCGTTTACCTTACATGCCCTGCGTGAACAAATATCTATGGTGCCTCAACAGCCCGATTTATTTCACCGATCAATACGTGACAACATTACGCTGGGTGCCAACATTTCAGAAGAGCAGCTTATTGCGGTTGCCCAAAAATCCCGCAGCCTTGAATTTATCCAAGCCTTACCCGACCAATTTGATACCCTGGTGGGCGAACGGGGCGTTAAACTTTCTGGCGGTGAACGGCAGCGTATTGCAATTGCCCGCGCTTTTTTGGAAGATGCGCCTATCGTGATACTGGATGAAGCCACCAGTGCGCTGGACTCGTTAACTGAAAAACAAATACAAGTCGCTATTTTTGAGCTGATACAAAATAAAACCGCCATTGTTATCGCCCATCGGCTTTCCACTATCTTAAAGATGGATCGCATTATCGTTTTGGAAAAAGGCCGCATCATAGAACAAGGCACCCATCTACAACTGCTCGCCAAAAAAGGCAAATACTACGCCATGTGGCAACACCAAAGTGGCGATATGCTGGTTGATTAAGCTTAACTATTTTTCACCACGAAGACACGAAGAAAAACGTAGATATTGGCTTCGATCATAGA
>CAIQND010000206.1 GCA_903873045.1 uncultured Methylococcaceae bacterium
GGCCTGATGGGCGCTGGTATTGCGCCTGTCATGACGCAACCTGCTACTAAGCGTAGACTCACGACCGCTCAAACCGTTTTGATCAATAGCATAAACAGGCGCAGATTCAAGTCCTCGTATATCATACCGAGGCTTTAAGTCATCAGAAGCACAGAGCGCATAAAGTACTTTGGCTTGACTGCTTCTGGATTTGTCGGCTACCAACTTTAAACGTGACAAGCAAAAAGGCTTAACCGTCAATGCGGTTAACTTAATGATAAAGCATCAAAAGAGACCGTTCGCTGAGAGGAGTCGAAGCGAGTTGTTCGCTTCGACTCCGCTCAGCGAACGATTTAACCTTAAACTGTCCCGTCTTAAGTTGGTAGCCGATTTATCGATGCTCACAATACTCTTCTCAGCAAAATATGCTTACCACTGGCTTGTTGAACGCGATTGAGACGCCGGAATTCTTCTGAACAAATTCTTCCGAAATCAGCGAGAATTTGTGACTTACCCGTCATGTTAACGCAAGCACGAAAACCTTTCAGCATACGCGGTGTACGGATATGAGCGATGGTGTTAATTTTGTTCATAATGATAACCTCAATACCTGATTCGCAGACCCGAAGGTTTTTTATTCTCAGCTTGCTTCGGCTTACCATTGTTGTAAACCAAGACACAGGACGCTGCCGCATCAGCAAGCAACGCTTCTTTTTCTTTATCAATAACCGCTATACGACTATCAATACTGGTAATACGTGATGATGCAACGTTACGTTCCAATGTTCTCCGCCAACGCTCTAATTCAAGCGCACCCACCTCAAAATAGTTACGGTATATTTGATGATCGCGACTTGATCTTCCTGAATGTGTTTTTATATCTGTTACTGTCCGAGAGGGGCGTGTAATGATTGCCATGAACATATTACTCCACTACTTTTATTTTTGTCGAGACTTTAATTGCTTCTGAACCCAATGGAGGGCAAATCTTACGAATAACATCATCAACCATGTCATGGAATATGGAATGTCCGGCATGTTGTATTTTGGCAGTTTCCATGCTCAAAACATCTTGGCAAATCACATGAAATAACTTGTCGCCATAACGCGGTTTCATTCCTTGTATCTTTAGAATACGGGCAATAGCAATGCCTGCGCGTAATCCGTGTTTGGTTTCGTGATCGTTGCCACGTAACTCTCTGACTATATCTACGATGTATTCGGACTCTTTTAAGTCTAATTCGGAGCGGGCATGTAGTATCTGTAACTCAGTATCCCTATCTGCAAGGCCGACATTGATAGTAATCATGCGGTTCATCAGGGCATCCTGGGTTTTGTGTGTGCCCGCATATTCTTCCGGATTGGAAGTAAATATAGCGCGAAAGCCTGGGTGAACATCCATATAACCTTCTCCAGATCCCCGTAAACCGGGCAAGTTCAAAATACCTTCTGACAACACGGACAACAGTACGTTGTTGGTGTCTGCCTTGGAACGATTGAACTCGTCATAAATTAGCATGTCGCCATTACGGCAGGCCGTTGTTAATCGATTGTCCACCCACATCCGATTCATTTGTTCTTCTGTTTTAAGTACCGAATGAATGTAATTATCCACTAAACTGCTTTTACGATAACCAATGTCTTTGCCTGTTAAATCGGAACTTACAAATTCTTCATTACCTTGCAGCAAGGTTACGGGGCGACCCCATTGTGCCGCGAGGTGAAATGCCAATGTTGTTTTTCCTGTTCCGGAGGGCCCTGCAAAATGTACGGGATAACCTGCGTTCAGATAAACCAACGAGCGCTCTATAATCTCCTTCACATACGAAGTGACTACAAAATGATCACTCGCTTCTGGAACGATAAGATCATCGTCATATTCGTAATATGAGCTTGAAACGGTTTTATTCTTAATCATGAATGCTCCTGTGCCAAACGGCATCTGTCCTTTCCGGTAACAAGGAATAAAAAATCAACAAAAAACATCTTTACTTAAGACGGCTCTGCATCCGTGTTTATAAATCCACGACTATTTACATCTTGAGTCTAACACTTCAAAAGCCCTGCAATATTAGCAACTAAACCTTTAGCACCCAAGAGGGCACTAAAGGTCTATGTAATAAACATTAATCGGCAATTATCCTCAATTTGCATCAAGTCACTATTTGCCTTTCTTTGCACCCAAAAAATTTCTTGGTGGTTTATCAGGTTTTTTGGGTTTACTATCTTTTATTTGCCCAACAACAGCAGCGTCTACTTTTTGATTCAAAACCTTCGTTGGTGATGGCGACGCAGTCGCGTGCGCCTCATCAATAACACAAATAGCTATACTAGGAATGCCGCTTTTTTTTTAGCAGTGCCAAAAAACACAGCGTGAGCACCAGCTCTATCCTGCGAGGCTTCGTTAATAAAAGCCCCAATAGTTTTCCTGTTATTACCAACAAAGTGAGCTCTTTCTTTGGCGCTATGTTTAGCCATGCTTACATGGGCAGCATGAAAGCCGTTTAATAAGCTTCGTGTTTGCCTTGCAACACCATTCACGAAAGCGGCACGCTCATCGCGCGACTGCTTACCCATCACTTGATGGAGGTGATGAAAAGTATTTAGCATGCGATTAACATTATTTGCATTTCCAGTGACGAACGCTGCCCGATCGTTTGCATCTCGCTGTCCATTTCTGGCGCGGGTTGAAGCAAATTCAGCAATTTGAGCGCTTACATCGGAAATTCGTGCATTTTGTTGGGCTACGCGGTTTTCACGGCTACTATCAAGGTTTGTCCGCAACTGCGTCATATCATCTGTGAAACGTCCCATAGGTGTTCTCCTTAGGTTATCTCTTTTAAGTAAATCCTCAATCAGTCACCCTGAGGCAGTGGAAAGTGCCCAACCTATTGAATACAAAACGTTTGGGCACACTTACTCTTCTACTTAATCAAGCGGGTGTAGCAGCGCTGGCGGTAAGGCCGATAGCTTCTGCGTATTTCAAATAAGTTTCAACAGAGGCGATAACTACGCGAGCTTCTATTGATAACAATTCGATACCGACCAATGAAACTTTAACCCAGGCATCAATAACAATACCTTTGTCAAGAATACGGTCTACGACTTCAGCCAAGCTGGATGAGTCGGTGGATTTTTGTACTTTGGCCATGATGGCGTCTCCTGTAAAATATTAAATTTGGATTATTTACGCTGGAGTAGCTGCACTGGCGGTAAGGCCAATCGCTTCTGCGTATTTCAAATAAGTTTCAACAGAGGCGATAACTACGCGAGCTTCTATTGATAACAATTCGATACCAACCAATGAAACCTTAACCCAAGCATCAATAACAATACCTTTGTCAAGAATACGGTCTACGACTTCAGCCAAGCTGGATGAGTCGGTGGATTTTTGTACTTTGGCCATGATGGCTTCTCCTAAAAAATAAACGACATTTCAAATACAACTGTTGTTATGCAAACTCATAATTGCATACTAAATACTAAAGCAAGCAGTAGGCCAGTTTTTTAATTTAAAACACTTTCAACCGGAATAGCTTTATCTCTTTCAGATAAAAAAAATATATCTTATTGAATTTAAATTATTTTATTTTTAAATTATTCAGAAAAAAGTTATTGAATGATAATTTCTTGATAAACAAACATCGGGAGACTGAAGGAAATAATGGACAGAAATAGCCTTAAAATTAGGGTGTTAATTACATAATTAGGTAATTAACACCCTAATTTTAAAATCCTGTTTTACAACCAATTTCCCGACTTAAAAATTGACGGTAATGGTTCCGCGCACCATTCTTGGTTCAACAGGATGTTTCATAATGCCATCTTGTCCTGCGGCTCCAGCAGGATAGGCATTTTGATACGCGTAGGCAATATCGTTGGCGGTTGAGCCAAAAATATTGAAGAGGTCGATTTCAAATTTGTACTTTTTTTTGTGTTGGTAACCGGCACCCAAATTGACGATACTGGTATTGCCGGCCCAGTAAGTACCTGACTCATCCAATGGCACTTCACCAAAATGGCGTAACCTTACCGAGCCGAATAAACCGTTAGGTGCGACGGCTGTTGCGCCCACCGTGATAACCCGGCCCACCGAGTTGGGAATGTAACTATTGGTCGCATCTACATGGGTGGTTGCAAAGTGTGCGGACGTAAAGGCGAAGTCGGCATCCAGCGTCAACCAATCGGTCGGCTTATAGTAGTTAGTCAGCTCTACACCGTAACGATTAGACTTTCCGTTGACTTCCGTGGTGCCGACATCTCCGACAAAGACCAGTTCCTGATCGCTTTGTAGCCACCAAAATGCCAACGTGCTGTTAAGACCTTTGATAAAGCTGCTGCGTATGCCGGTTTCAGCGCCGCGTGAACGGGCCATCGGCGATATCCTGGCCGAGTTACTGTTCAGCGCAGAACCGTCAGTTGGATCACGTTTAATGGTCGTACCGCGTGCATCGTTGGAGTGGTAACCGTAACCGGCGTTGACAAAGTACTCTGTATTGTACCAAGGGCCCATTATCAGGCTTAGTTTGGGACTTACCAAGGCTTGCCCTGCATTGCCTGAATTGGCGGACTTGACCAGCGGGTCATGCGTAGCGGTGTCGAGCACGGTGACATCATTATTGATAAAATCACCGCGTATCCCGGCAATGGTACGCAATTTTTCAAGCCAATAGGTTTGGTTTTTAAAGTAAGCGCCGCCGGTGCTTTGGCTGACATCGTTGCGACTGACGGTGCTGAGATATTGTCTGTTAACGGTGTGATTCAGACCCACGTTCATGATTTCATCGTGGCGAAATTGCAGGCCATAGGTATTGTCCATATCAAAGCCCAGCAGCTTGTTGTAGCGTGTATGTTCGATATTGCCGCCGGTTTGTACCCGGTGTTCAAACTGGTGAATCTGGTCGCCTTGAGTCGGGTTGTCGAGATAACCTGTAAAATTGGAATAAAGATCCAGGTCGGTATAAAGCGCATAAATATTAGCGTCATTTTTCCAGTTATCGCCTTTGTTCCAGATGTTGCTTGATAGGCTAAAGCGGTCAGTGTCACCGCCGTCGCTAGGGTCCATCGTGCCGTATTGGTTGAGTGTGCCGTTATCAATTGATGCCTGTGGAATCTGATTGGTTGCCGTCCAACTGTTGGTGTAGGCTTTGGCATTAATAGAGGTGCCCCAGTTATCTTTATCCAGGGTATAGCGCATCATCCCGTTAAATTTCTTGGAATCTTCGGGTTGCTGCCATACCCCGTTGTAAAAATTGAATTCACCTGCGTACAACAAGTCGCCGCTGCCAACTTTGTTGGAATTGGCAATCAGTGTGCGGTAATAGTCGTATTCTCCAGCGGTAAATTTCATGATGCCCTCCGGTAACTTGTCCATAGAAAACATCTTGCTATAGCCCGCCGCAGAAAAATCACCGACCTCTGCATAATAGGGCCCCTTGCCATATTCAATGTTTTTTACCAGTTCGGGAATGACACTATTGATGTCCATATAACCCTGCCCGTGAGCATGGGTCGACATGTTCATGGGAATGCCGTCAACCCAAGTCGTAAAATCAGTGCCGTGGTCGAGGTTAAAGCCGCGCAGAAAGTACTGGTTAGCCTTGCCGGAGCCGCTGTGTTGAGTAGCCAGAACCCCTGGCACGACTTCCAACAATTCGCCGTTACGGGAAAGTGGGCGATATTCAAATTGCGCCTGGTTGACTTCGCCCTGCGATGCCGAGCCAGTCATGCCGATAAGGTTTTTTGCTCGCGCGTCTTCGGTAACGACTATTTCTTCAAGCTGTACTGTGTCATTTTTTTTGGTTTTTGCTTGGGCTTGTGCCACCGTAGTGACAGTGGCTTTTTTTTGCGTTTTCGGCTTGGGTTTTAAGGTTGCACCAGGTATTTCTTTGGCAGTTTCAGTTGTCGTTTCAGCTTGTGTTATATCGGCATAACTAAGCATAACCGCACACGCCAACAGCGCTAAACCCGCTTTTTGTAAGCGTGGCTTTGGCGGTTTACGGGACAAGTTAAACGGCGATAATAGTTGTTGTGCGCCCATGATTTTTTAAAATATTATTAGTGGTGTTTAAAGGATTTGTAGATCGGGGTGACCCACACGGTTGGTCGACGGGAAGTAGTAAGGCGATAGCAAAAACAGGCCGACGTGACTTAAGTCGCGTCGGGGGCGTTAGTGAGTTGCTGAAAATTATGGTGCGGCTAACCAAGGGAGGTCGCGCGATAGAACTTTTAAAGGGGGTCGAATTGCCGAAAGCAAATTCGTTGGAATCAAGTGGACTGACAACAGCGGACGCAGGTAATACGGGCGGCGAAGTCGCACCCACTCCATTAGTTAAGAAACTGGTGGCGAGTGTGTAAAAGGTATGGGGTAAATCGAAATAACAGGTAGTTGTAAGAGATAAACTACGGTTATTAACAGGAATAGGGGCAGAAAAAACAGCGGCAGGACAAAAACGATGCGCATCATAAACAACGCAATCAGCTGGCGGCGAAGCCAGGCCGACACCGCTGGTTAAAAAGTGAATGCCGGGTTGATGATTAACAGGCAAACTCGCGCCAGCCAATTTATCTGCCAGGGCGTTACGATGACTATAAATGACGCGCACAACAGCACTGGCAAGCTCTGCTATGGGCTTGTAACCGGTTTCGTGTGGTCTTGTTGCGGCATGGCTGGTGCCGTCTTTATTGCTGTATAACAACAAGCGATCATGCCTGTCATCAGGTGGTGCCGGATGAGTCGTCAGGATTAGCTCATAAAGGTTGTCAGTTTGGGTTTGTGCAGTCGATTTAAGGGTTGAGTTATTGCTTGTAGATTGTGCGTAAGCTAACTGACTGATAAAAAGCGCGAAAATTATAATAAGTAAACGGACAACTAAAATACCCGCGCAGTGTAGCAGCAAGGTGGCTATCATAAAGCCTAAGGTATAGGAAATCAGACTAGCTGAAGTGGATATTTCTTGTCCGTGGGTAAAGCCGTGAAAAAAGGCGAAAAACGCCACGACAATGACATTAGTTTGGCTGCTGAAGCGGATTTTTCGGGTGATGAGTGCAACAAAAACCAGGCAGGAAAGTAAAACAATTGCTTCCGCGCCAGGCAACAATAGCCCTGCTGCCCCCGCTACCCCCCCCAGACTCATGACGCCAACAAAAGTGACCGGTAGGAGCCATATAGCGGAGCCGCGTAATTGCGCTGCCCAAATACCCACAGCCAGCATAGCGAGTAAATGATCAGCGCCGTGCAAAGGATGAGTGAAACCACTGCTCCAGTCACTGCTATCAACAGTCAGGCCAAAGCTGTTAAACAGCACAATTCCTGATGCCAGCAACAACCCCAGCGCCGCGAGCGGTAACCGCTGGCGATTGCATAAAGCAAAAAGAGTTGGGCGAATGGGTGTGCTCATTTTAAGTAATCGAGTTTTACTCAGCTGTTATATTTTAACGAGTCGAATTTTCAACTATTTTTTAGTGTTAGGCAAGTTTAAGTTTCTTACAAGGCTGATTTTTTGTATCTACCCTGATTATTCGATTGTTTTATTATGACCTAAATCCTGCAAGCCCTAAAAAACAGACGGCAATCCCCGCTTTTTTTGATACTCAATTTTTTTTAAAATCCGCCAACGCGGTTCTGCCTATGTATTTATGGCATTTGATCCTCGACACATCCGAAATTACACAAAATTA
>CAIQND010000207.1 GCA_903873045.1 uncultured Methylococcaceae bacterium
CTATTCTGGCAATCTGAACACCTATTCTGGAAAATCCAGAAAAGTGTTCAGCTTGAAACCAGAATCAGTGTTCAGCTTGTTTCAGAATAGGTGTTCAGATTGGAGCAGAATGGGTGTTCAGGTTGAGCCAGAATATGCAACATTGTTTGTTTCTCCAGATGAGTTTAAGTAAAAATTGTAAATCAGTTTATTACACGGGGTTCTTTTGAGATGATCCAGTCCATCAACGCTAAATGTGCAGAGACGTCAAACAGAATATGTGTGCTTATTCAGTCCCCCTCTTTGACAAAGAGGGGTTAGGGGCGATTTTATTAGATAAATCCCCCTCGGCCCCTCGCTATGCTCTCCCCCTTTTTCAAAGGGGGAGAGCATAGCGAGGGGGCTTGAATACTTACGAATAGGTTGTTCGCTAAAAAATTCGTCGGCCGCATCAATGGCATCCTGCATAATGGCGATGACAAATCGCTCGACAAGTGGCTCCTGGTTTAACCGCCCATTGCCCTGTATCCAGGTTATTTCCCCATTTCTTAACGTCTACGCCGCTCTACGGTTAACGGGTCGACTGTGATTTGTCGATAAATCTCCACACGATCGCCCTCTTTAACCGGGGTATTTAAGGCGGCAATTTTACCGAAGATACCGACCTTTTGGTTGGTCAGATTTATTTCAGGGTAGAGTTTCAATAAACCGGACAAATTGATGGTTTCCTCGATAGTGCTGCTATCGGGCACTTCCAGGCGCATCCATAATTGTCTATCGACTTCTGCATAACAAACACCGACGTTCATAACTGTTCCTTATCGTTTTATTCAGTTAGTGGTTCGATTAATACAGCGGGTTGTACTTTTCTCAGGGCGAGTTTTTGGTCTATCAAGCGCTTACCGACAATGATAAAAGCCAGCATAATAAAGCCGCCCGGTGGCAGCGCCATTAATAAAAAACCTTTATAGTTCGGAATAACGGTCACTTCCAGAAACTTAAAGGACTCACCCAGTAATAAGGAAGCATTGGCAAACAGCGTGCCCGCAGAACTTATTTCCCTGGCCGCTCCAAGTGCGACAAGAACCAGGGTAAATCCCAATCCCATCATAAAGCCGTCCCATAAGGCCTGTTTGACCGGTTGTTTGGAGGCAAAAGCTTCGGCGCGACCCAACAGGGCGCAATTGGTGACAATCAAGGCAATAAACAAGCCCAAGACTTTGTAAAGTTCATGTGCCCAAGCGTTCATTAAAATATCCACCAAAGTCACTAATGCAGCGATAAGTAAAACGAAAATCGGGATACGAATTTCATTGGGGATTAAATGCCGCGTTAAGGAAATAAGACCATTCGATGCCGTGATAACCACCAGTGTCGCAATACCCATTCCCAAGCCGTTGGTAGCGGTTCCGGTGACTGCCAGCAAGGGACACAGCGCGAGGTTTTGACCAAAGACAATATTATTATTCCAAATACCGTCAATAGCGATTTTACGATAAGTTTCTGAGAGTAACATGTCGATTTCCTTAGGGATTAATGAGTTGTGCTTGATGGGCTTTGAACAATTGCAAGCTGCGATAAGTCGCTTGTACCGACTTGCGCGGCGTGATGGTTGCGCCGGCAAATTGATCGAAAACACCGCCATCTTTTTTAACCGCCCATTGTGCCGACGTTAAATTATCCAGAGAGCGACCTACAAAGTTTAATATCCAGCTTGATTTAGCGACTTCAATTTTGTCGCCCAAACCGGGTGTTTCTTTGTGGCTCAACACGCGCACCCCTAAAATATTGCCGTCTCGGTCGATGCCGATAATCATGTTTATCGCTCCTGAATAACCGTCCGGCGCAATAAATTTAAAACACACAGCCGTCACTTTGCCGGACTTTTTGGCCAGATAAACCGTGGTCTCATTAGCGCCGATATTATAGTCAGCGGAAGGAATGGTTAACGTGTCTTGCAGCAGGTCATTATCATAGAGCGTGATAGGAACCACTTCTTGCAGCGATTTTTTTAAATCTTCATCAAGGCGCTGTTGAATGGTGTCTTGCGTACTGCAATTGGTAACACCCAGCAAGATACTCGCAAGCAAGGCAAAGCCTGCTAAAATCCCCGTTTGAAATTCCAGCTTGGGTCTAAGGCGTGCCAGATTGGACGGTTCCAGCCAATTTTTTACAAACGCTCTGTAAACGGCCATTTTAGCTTGTAAGCGTTGGCGTTTTGCCGGATCAATTTTCATGAGTTTCGCTCTGGCTTAATCATTGTAAATCCTTGTGAAAGCAGCTTTAAGTACTTGAGTATTAATTCTGTGGGATTTTAAAATCCCCCCTAACCCCCCTTTTTCAAAGGGGGGAATCTGCTCCTTCCTTTTTCAAAGGGGGGAATCTGCTCCTTCCTTTTTCAAAGAGGGAATCTGCCCCCTCCTTTAGCAAAGGAGGGTTGGGGAGGATTTGAACACTTTGAAACACCTAATAATTTATCCATGAAGTTTTTATATGTTTAGGTTTAGGCTGCAAACCCCACCAGGCAGAATTAAGATTTTGGAATTTCAAGGGGCTTGCCTTTGCGATCACGACCGTAAATTCTGGGGCGTATGTAATAATCTATCAGCGGTGTCGCTGAATTCATCAATAACACGGCAAACCCGGCTCCTTCGGGATATGCACCCCAGGTACGAATAACAAAAATCAAAAGCCCGCATCCTGCACCAAAAACCAACTGTCCGGTTTTCGTATTGGGCGAGGTCACATAATCAGTCGCGATAAAAAATGCCGTTAACATCAGCGATCCTGAGCTTAAATGCAAAAATGGGCTGACATAATGTTGCTCGTCCAGGGTATGAAAAAAA
>CAIQND010000208.1 GCA_903873045.1 uncultured Methylococcaceae bacterium
CACTGTTTCCTGATAAGAATTCAATGCACCCCACAACCTCTTTAAAGTAACCATGAATAACGACTTACCCGCCACCGCCAAAATTTGGCAACTCCCCGCTCTGTCCGGATTCCTGATCGGCACCAGTTACATTCCGTTTCCACCATGGGCTTCTTTGTTCTGTTTTGTGCCGTTATGGCTATTCTGGAGCCGACAAACCCGATTGAGAGACGTATTGCTTGGCGGCTTAATCACCTCCTTTGTTTTTACCTTGATTGGTTTTAACTGGATGACCTACCTGCTACACGAATTTGCACATCTGGATTGGCCGGTTGCGGTTATTGGCATGATTATTTACGCGTTGATAGGACATTTGTTTGTCCCGTTGGCGGGGCTGCTTTGGTTTATCGGGCAGCGAAAATTCAAGTGGTCAAAACGACTTTCGCTAGGCTTGATGGCCATCATCACCGTATTATCGGAAGCCTATTCCTTTACCCTGTTTGATTGGAATTTCGGTTATTCATGGTTTGGGGCTGACATCCCCCTTTACCAATGGGCTGAATTTATCGGTTTTAGTGGACTCAGTGCCGCCACCTTACTGTGCAATGTGCCGCTTTACATCGCCTGGCAAAAACGCAAACAAACCGCCGGAAAAATCATAGCGGCAACGGTTATCGCCGGTTTTATCCTGTTGAATGTCGGTGGTCTTTGGCTTAAAGCAAGATTGCCACAACCGGATGCCTCTTTTACGACGCTACTGGTTCAGGCCAGTACTGAAAATTCAGAAAAAATGGCCGCTGAATTAGGCAAAGGCTATAGCAAAGAAATTCTTAATCGTTATATAACGCTAACCGATAACGCACTCAACAGCCACCCGGATAAAAAAATCGACTTTGCCTTGTGGCCTGAAACCGCTTTTCCCGCTTTACTGGGAGAACCATTTAAATTCAATGCACTGCCCATTGCTTTATCAGAATTTCTTAAATACAAACAACTGCCACTGATTACCGGCGCGTACAGTGTGGATGAAAAATCCCGCTTAATTACCAACTCCCTGTTTGTATTAAACAACGATGGTGAAATTGTACCGCCTCATTACAGCAAAACTATTTTACTGGCCTTTGGGGAATACATTCCCGGCGAACAATTTTTCCCTGAAATTCGGAACTGGTTACCAGAAACCGGTCATTTTGCAAGAGGTTCAGGCCCCACCAGCCTGTTGAAATGGAACGGTTATAAAATGGGAGCGCAAATATGCTATGAAAGTCTGTTCCCGGGATTTTCCCGCTCACTGGCTCAATTAGGTGCGCAGTTTATCGTCAATGTAACCAATGATTCCTGGTACGGCACCTGGCAAGAACCTTATCAACACATGTATATGACCCTGGCACGCGGCATAGAATTTAGACGGCCGGTATTGCGCGTCACCAACACAGGCATATCCACGGTATCATTGGCTTCGGGAGAAATACTGGAAAAATCACCGGTTCATCAACCTTGGGCAAGCGTCTATGAAGTGCCTTATCTTAAAAATCCGCCGGTTACCTTTTACCAACGCTGGTTTTGGCTGGTACCTGGTTTACTTTGGGGGACTTTGATTTTATTGTTCTCGATTGGGTTAAAAAAACGTCAGTAAAACGTCTCATTGGTATGAAGCGTTTGGTGAATCATCAGGCATTTTTCGGCATCCTTCATTTCTCGGTTTATACTTTTGCAATGAGTATCGCGGGTTAGCGACAGCGTAACCCGACAAATCAAAGTATCTACCGTTAGTGTGGGAGCGCCGCCCACGTCGCGATTAACGACCAGCGCCTCAAATCGCGACGTGGGCATCGCTCCTACGTAGGGGCAAGCTGCCTTTTGCAATGAGTATCGCGTAAGTCGGGTTAGCGACAGCGTAACCCGACAAATCAAAGTATCTACCGTTAGTGTGGGAGCGACGCCCACGTCGCGATTAACGACCAGCGCCTCAAATCGCGACGTGGGCGTCGCTCCTACGTAGGGGCAGCGCGTAGGATGGGTAGAGGCGACAGCCGAAACCCATCATAATGGATTCCTTTGCAATGGGTTTCGCGCTGCTCTACCCATCCTACTCGTCAGCAAAGCTACCAACCCGATAAGATGCGCTCACGGCTTAAGTAGATAAGGAACGAGCACGAAATAATAAAAATTCCCCCTAACCCCCCTTTTACAAAGGGGGGAGTTAGATGTTACTTGGTTACATTATTTCATGCTCATTCCTAACCTTATATTCTTCCCGCTATTACCGGTATTCTTGCACCAATTCCTTCAATTTTTCCTGGAAGACATCCCGTAGATCATAGAATACTTTTAGCTTCGCCAAGGCTTGGTGGGTGCGGCCAGAATCATGAAGCTCACAGAGTTCTTTTTCCAAGGCATGCATTTGTAGGTGCAAGGGCCCAATAGCTTCAAAAGCGGGTTGCGAACTAAAACGGCTCAACGTATTGGTTTCCAACAAGCGACAAAATCGACAGAACGGGAGGTTATTTCGCGATGGCGGGGCATCAGACTCGCCCTTGAGGTAACTTCTGATGGCTATCCCCCACGCTCTGTGCTCAACGCCTGTAAAAATCAGCGGCAATACGTCGTGGCTGTAAGAAGGCAACTCAGCCCAGGCTGGATCAGGATGCCAAGCTGCGGACCAACCGGGCAACAGGTGTGCGGGCATAGGGCGGGCAATGCCGTAGCCCTGCGCCAGATCACAGCCGATTTGCAACAACACGGTGCCGTGTTCGATCCGCTCCACCCCTTCGACGATAGTCTGGAGGCGAAAAGCGTTGGCCAAGCCGAGTACGCCCTCAAGAATAGACAGGTCATCGGGATCGTCGAGCATATTGCGCACGAAGCTTTGGTCAATTTTGATCTCGGTAACGGGCAGACGTTTCAAATAAGTCAGCGAGGAATAGCCTGTGCCAAAGTCATCCAGAGCAAACATCAGGCCAAGCTCCCGGCATGCTTTGATGACCTGAGTAGCACCGACCAGTTCCAGTGCGCTGGTTTCGAGCACTTCCAATTGCAAATTGCCTGGATTGATGGCGGGGTGGGCTGCCAGCGTCTCCTTCAAGTGTTCAACGAAATTTATTTCCTGCAATTGGCGGGCACCCACATTGACACTGACCGGGATGTTCAGACCCGCAGCTTGCCAAACTTCCATCTGGGCAAGTGCTGTGTCGATCACCCATTCGCCGATATCAACGGCCAGCGGATGATCCTCAATCACCGGCAGGAATTCGCCTGGCAGGAGCAGGCTTCTTTCAGGGTGTTGCCAGCGGATTAAGGCTTCGGCACCGATGATGGCACCGGTGCGCATGTTCACTTTGGGCTGATAAAACAGCACGAATTCACCGTCATCCAGAGCGCGACGAATACGCCCCAGACTCTCGTAACGGCCACGGCGGTTCCGGTCAAGCTCGACGTTAAAAAAGTGGTAACAACTCTTGCCTGCTTGCTTGGCCTGATACATGGACTGGTCGGCCTGACGGAGCAGTTGCTCCGCATCAATGACTTCTTCCTGCGGGTAGAAAGTTATCCCCAGACTGGCTGAGACCTGGAGACTGAGCTTGCCAAACTGCACTGGTCTGGCTGCGGCCGCAAGCAGGCGGTTAAGTAAGGGCACACAGTCAGCCATAGTGGGCTGATCCAGCAGCACGGCGACAAACTCGTCACCGCCTATTCGGGCAAGGGTATCGCCCTCGCGCAGGACTTGCTGCATGTTCTCGGCGGCTATAATCAGCAACTGGTCGCCCGCTTTATGCCCGTAGTTATCATTAATGGCCTTGAAGCCATCCAGATCAATAAATACCACGGCCAATGCGTGCTTCTGGCGCTTGGTTTGAAGCATGCCCTGACGTAGGCGGTCGGCCAACAGGATACGGTTGGGCAGATTGGTCAGCGCATCGTAATGAGCGATGTGCTCCAATTCGCTTTGGTGCTCCTTGAGCAGCGTGATGTCTGAGATCATGGCTATGTAATGACTGGCGTTACCCTGGCTATCGCGAACCACGCTGATAGTTTCTATCACGGCATACACTTCACCATTTTTGCGCCGGTTCCAGACTTCGCCATACCAATGGCCTTTTTTAATCAAACTGTTCCACAGCTCAGCGTAGAAGTCGTTGCCCTGACGGCCTGAACTGAGAAGGTGCGGGTTCTGGCCGAGTACTTCGTCACGGCTGTAACTGGTGATACGAGTGAACGCCTCATTGACATTGACAATCGTGCCGTCAGTGGTAGTGATCAAGATGCCTTCCCAGGCATGGTCAAAAACGCTGGCGGCGAGGAGAAGCTTTTCTTCAGTTTTGTTGCGCTCGGTAACATTTCGCGCTACCCCCAGTAAACCTTCGATAGCACCATTTTGGTTTCGGTAGGGGCTGGCGTTATAGAGCACCTCGAAAACAGCGCCTGATCCCTGCCTGATAGTTAGCGGATATTCGACGACAAACCCATGAGTTAATGCTTCTTGGTGAACTGCAAGTAACTTCTCAGGCTCGACAAAATAGAGAGCGAAATCGCTGCCGACTAATTGGGCGTGGGTTACACCCGTCATCTGCTCTGTCGCCTTGTTGGCGGATATGATGTTACCCTCCATACTAAGAGTCACCATAAGATCCAGGCTTGCTTCAATCAGGCTCCGGGTATAGTACAAATTGGTTTCCAGCTTCTGTTCCGCCAGCTTGCGGTCAGTCACATCACGCGCCGCCGCAAACACCCCGGCGACTTCGCCCTGAGGATTGCGGTAAACACTGGCGTTGTACAGCACTTCGATCACCTTGCCGGAAACATGGCGGATAGCCAGCGGATAATCAGTGACAGTGCCTTGTGAGAAGACCTGCTTATAGCCTGTCCGGGCTAAATCCGGTTCGGTAAAGTAAGCAAAGAAATCACTGCCGATAAGTTGGTCGCGTTCGATTCCTGTCACCGTCATGGTGGCCTGGTTCACGTCCATAATCTTGCCATCAGTGCTGATCGTTACCAAGGGATCAAGACTCGCTTCAATCAGGCTCCGGGCATATTGAAAGGCAGTTTTGCTAATGTCCTCCACTTTTTTTCGCTCGGTTATGTCGGAGACCACCACGCCCACGCCCACGCCCACGCCCATATTTTCTGCAAGGTTGATAACGCTACAGGAAAGTATTACCGGTAGCTTGTTTCCTTTCCCGGTGTTTAAAGTGATTTCAATTCGATTAGTTTTGATGTCGGTTTTTTTGAGCAGGTCTGTGAACAGGGCTTGGTCTTGATGCACTACACAGTCAGCCAATGGCGAGCTGATGAGCTTTTCTATCGGAACTTGCAGCAGGTCAGCCAGTTGTTTGTTGCAATAAACGATCTTGCCATCGGATGTGAGAAAAGCCGCCCCCTCACTCATGGTTTCCACCAAGACGCGATAAGGATGCTCGGCCCCCTGCAAGGTGAAAATCTGCTCCCCTTCCGGACGGGAAATGACGAGGGCGTCGACTTCGCCGCTGTGAATGGCATGCAGAGTTTCTTCGGCTTCTTCAAGGCGAAGCTGGATTTTCTTGCGTAACTCCAGCCCGGCCAGAATCCGCTCGGTTTGCGACAGGTCGCCGATAAATTTGCGCAAGGGGGGTGGAAGTTCCCTGACCAGTGTAGGGACAGCGACGATCTGCCCATCTTTGGCGAAGATGGGCTGCTGATAGATGTCGATGATCTCAAGCTCAAAGCGCCCTTGCAAGTGCTCTTCACAAATCTTTTGCACATTCTTGATGGCGCGTTGCGAATTGGGGGTCATGCCTGAA
>CAIQND010000209.1 GCA_903873045.1 uncultured Methylococcaceae bacterium
GATTATTTTGGTAACGACTCAAAAACAGGCAACCATTAATGATTTGTTGGCCGTATCACCAGGCATTACCAATATCAGCCTGCCCAAGAAGATTTTAATCGTTGATGAAATTCCGGTCATGGCGACGGGCAAAGTCAATTACTCAGCTGTTACCGCGCTGGCAACGAGTAAGTAGCAAGCATGAAATACTTTGGCTTATGAAATATATGTCCTTCCTGGGCGCATCCGCTACTTGGGGGACACAAGTTAGAGTGGTTTAGAAGTAAAGCAACATAAAGCGCCCTCTCCCTCAGGGAGAGGGCTGGGGTGAGGGTGGTCGAATGTCGCTTTAGGTGATTTCCGGAGAATATTTTACCTATTAAAAGTAGGGCTACCAACGTAAGGCGGGACACTTTTGGGCTACCCACGTAAGGCGGGACAGTTTAAAGTTAAGCCTTGCGGCTTGTCCCTGCTTACGTGGATGGCCTTTTATGTAACGATATCCGTGTCTTGTAGGGGTAATCCCTTGCGGTTACCCTGCTAACACCGTGGCATTAAAGGGCAGGCGTAAAGCCTGCCCCTACAAAAAATGTCCCGGCTAAAGTGGGTAGCCAAAAGACGTAAGGCAAGTGGTGATTGCAGAGCATCATCTTGCGCATAAGTAACGCACCAAAATATTAGTATCGACCGACTTCACAACGATTGCACCGCGCCTTTGGCAATAGCAGCATCCATCTCTTCCAGCGAAACGGTCGACCCTGTATAGCCCAATATTTTTGGCCCTTGATCAACCCGCGAGATTTTTTTTGTTTTAACCGGACGCATGATAATCACGTCACCTTGGCGCTCAAAAACCAGTTCGGTACCGGGCTTTAAGCCCAGTGCATGGATTATATTGTCGGGAATATGGACATCACCGTGAATGGATAGAGTAGCCATATAGTTTCTTCTCGCAAATAGATTTATTTATCGAAATGTATTATCGAGCTTATCAAGTCGGATGGATATGCTGAGCTGTCATACATAGACCGCTATCAATCTTCACACCCTGGTTAAGGTTGGCTTAATGTGATTTTAATTTATCGAACCATTCTTTTTGACGGGCCACAGACGTGAGAAATGTTCCATGGTGATCGCCTGATTTAACAGGCTCGGTAACCAGTAACTGACTGCCCATGCTTTTTTGATACGTTGATGCCAACTGACCTATTGGAATGGAAATAACTTCATCCAAGGTACCGTAATACATTTTTACATGGGTTTTAAATACCCTGCGATAGGTTTGCATGTCGGACAAGATTTTGCCATAGTCAGAATCCACAAAATAGCCGGGATCTGAATATTTATCATTAAGCAACTCTTTGAAGCCAGTCGGGAGGCTATTAATTAGCGCCTTAAGTTCATCTATACCACTGTAATTCCGCTCATATATTTTTCGCAAGTCATCATAGTAAGCTGACTTTATCACGTCTTTTGCAAGACCCGGCTTGGAAAAATAGTTTTCATAAGAAAATGCGGTAAGGCCAACCAAGGTATTTAACCACTTGACATCGATTGTTCTTGGGTGATAAATCCACCCGTTCAGCGCCGCAAAGATATCATTGGGGGCTGAGGCAGTCGAGGCGGCTTTAACAGGGATGTTTCGACTCTCAAGCTTCTCAAGGAAAGCCGTCGTCACCAAGCCGCCTTGTGACCAGCCGGTCAGAAAGAGATCAGTCTGGCTTATTTTCTTGTTGTCTTTAAGAAATTGAATGGCAGCCTCATATAAATCAATACACGCTTGCTGTTCGCTGGCCTTGACCGTATATCCTTCAGGTTCCATAGAATCACCCATGCCGAAGTAATCAGCGGCTATTACCATATAACCTTGGCCGGCAAACTCGGCAACCATCAGCCGTGTTTCATAGGCGGCAGGATTAACGGGATCAGTAAAAGCATAAGACGGCACGTCATGCTTTCCAAAGACGGTTCCGTGCTGATAAGAAACGATAGGCAGAGCTGAAGCATCACGAATTTTGGGAATGGCCAATAAGCCAAAGGCCTTGGTTGGCTTATTGCCCTGCTCCGGAATAACCGAATCGTAAGCGACTTTAAAAAGCTCTACTTCATATTTGGCTGGCGAATAATGTGGCAACTTAAAAGTCTTAGATATTCCGCTGGAAAAAACAGCACGCTCTTTAGTCAGTATCTGATTAAGTTGCGAAATAGTTTGTGGTTCGAGAGGCGTGAAAGTGAAATCCGCCTGCACACTCGTGGTAAAAACAAACAACAGCAAACCAAAATATAATTTCATATTTATTTCATTCCATACGGACTGCTTGTTGCTCAGCTTCCCAGCCTTTGCAAGCCAATGCGATAGTACGCGGCACCGGACGTTTGCCGGAACGGTACTGACTTATTGTACGGCGCGTTACGCCAATAGCTTGAGCGGCATCTGACAAGGACAGTCCGTAAGTTTCC
>CAIQND010000210.1 GCA_903873045.1 uncultured Methylococcaceae bacterium
CCACGCAACCAGTTCCAACAACACATCGACAATCGGTGTGCGGTCTTCGTCGTTGATTTTAGGTAATGGTGGCTTGAGTGAATCCATGCGGCTATTTTAACCTGAATCTTAGATTTTACCTGTAACTAATGAGAAGTTACTTCAACATCATATAGAACCAACACCCCTAGCATCTATCATTACACCACTAATTTATAAAGATAATTTAATTATATAAGGTGTTGGTTTGCAGGATTTAAAGGCTAGTTGAAAATAATCTTTAGTTTTAATTCATCGCAATAACCTTTGCCTAGAGCACCTATTAACAATATGTGATTGATTAATAATGAATTTTTTTTATGATTACGATGTGGCGTTTTTCACCACACGAAAATCATGTTGCACGCCACACGGGTATTTGTTATTTTATGGCTGTGCTTATTTAGTTACGTCTTACTATTAATCGATGATAGTGATTAATCAGAGCGGGAAATATATTCACACTTGATGGATCAATCTAGTCTAATCCAATCCCAATGTCGTTAAGCTAAATGCCTCTTGGGAAGATAAACCGTTGGCTGAACGGAGTCGAAGCGGTTTTACCGGCTTCGGCTCAGCCAACGGTTTATCTTAATGACATTGGAGTCTACCCCTAATACTGCTACCTTAAATTATAATTAAATTTAATAATCAACAGGTTGTACGTTAAAAGCATGCAAAAATGTACTTTTTTTAAAGCGACCAATATACGAAAAATCAATAAGTTAAATAGAAATAGAACCGCAATCTGTTCTTTCCAACAATTTTTGCATTTGATTTTTCCGCTTATTTAACACGCAACACATTGATTGTAATAATAAATATTTTTAAAATAGCAGTAATTAGAGTCTAACCCCATTGATCATGCCATTGATAATAAATTTTGGCATGTGCCGGAAACGCTGCTTATTGCCGACAACTTAACTAGCCCGCCACTCATTTTTCGATAATTAGGAGAATTTTATGTCCGTTAGAAAAAAACATTATTTAGCCTTGTATTTGCTTGGCCCAGTTGTGCTTTCCGGCGCTGTTTTCGCCGATGCGCCTCCAGCGCAGAACAATCCCGTTGGCGCGAAACCCGCCTCGGCCATCACCGTCGAGCGCAATGCCAAGGTTTTTCAGGAACTGGATTTCCACAACCAGGAAGAATATAACCTGGCAATGAAAGGCTTCATCTCGGCACCGCCCAAAGGCACAATCATCCGCGACAAGAAACAACAAGTTGTATGGGACTTCTCCGATTATGCGTTTGAAAACACGGCAAGGCCAGAGACCGCGAAACAATATCAGTCCTTTAGCGTCAATCCCAGTTTATGGCGTCAAGCCCAGCTGAACAACAATGTCGGTTTGTTCAAAGTCACCGAAAAGCATGACGACGAAGCCAATATTTATCAAATTCGCGGCTTTGATCTCGCCAACATGACCATCATCGAAGGTAAAACAGGGATTATCGTCCTGGATGTGTTGACATCCAAGGAAACGGCGCAAGCCGCCATCGAATTTTACGTTCAGCAGCGCGGTTCAAAACGTTATCCTAATACGCCGCCCGGCAAGATTGTGAGAGCGGTCATTTATTCCCATAGTCATATCGATCATTTTGGCGGCGCGGAAGGTGTTGTCTCCATGGGTGATGCACAAAGTGGCGCGGTTGCGGTTATCGCTCCACAAGGTTTTCTTGATGCGGCAGTCAGTGAAAATGTTTATGTTGGTAATGCGATGGGCCGCCGTGCAGGTTATATGTATGGCACGCCTTTGTTGATGCAGCCGGCAGCAGGCCAAGAACCCAGAGGAGGCGGAGAACAGGGTCAAGTCGATGCGGGTTTGGGCAAGGCGGTTTCTTCCGGCACAGCCACGATCATCGCGCCCACGATCACCATCAGCAGCGATGCCCCTTCAAACGCCGAGGCTTTAAATAAACCACCGTATTTGATCGACGAGGTGAGCATGGAATATCAACTTACCCCAAAAACCGAAGCGCCTTCGGAGATGACGGTTTACTTTCCTGACTTTAAAGCCTTGAACACGGCGGAAATTGCCTGCCCGTTGCAACATAACCTGTTGACCATGCGCGGTTCCGAAGTACGCGATGCTCTGGCATGGGCTCATTATCTTACCCAGACGCTGGATCGCTATGGGAACAAAACGGAAGTCATGCTGGGGCAACATAACTGGCCTCGCTGGGGCGCTGAAAATATGCAGGAAGTGCTTGCCACTCAACGGGATAGCTACAAATATATCCACGACCAATCGCTGCGGCTGACCAATCAAGGCTATACGATGAACGAACTGGCCGAAATGGTGGTTTTGCCCGACAGCCTGAAAAAGCCATGGTATAACCAGGGCTACTATGGCGCGTTAAAACACAACGTCAAAGCGGTATATCAAAAATACATGGGGTGGTACGATGCCAATCCGGCTCATTTGAATCCTTTGTCAGACACGGCGGCCAGCAAAAAATACATCCAATATATGGGTGGACTGGATGCGGTAATGGCGAAAGCGAAAGATGATTTCAAAAACGGAGAATACCGTTGGGTGGCGCAGGTCATGAATCATGCTGTATTTGCTTTCCCCGACAATAAAGACGCAGCTGGATTACAGGCGGATGCCTTGGAACAACTTGGCTATCAAGCAGAAGCGTCAACATGGCGAAATGCCTACATTATGGGGGCCAATGAACTGAGGAACGGCATCAAGACTTCTTCGGGCGGCACCGGCCTATCCATGTACGAATCGATGACCATGCCGATGTATTTCGATAACTTGGGAATTTCGCTTAATGGCCCCAAGGCCGACGGCAAGAACATAACGATTAAATGGGTAGTTGAATGCGGTACGGAACAACCTGCTCCCGACATGTGTGGAAACTATATCACTGTGCTGGAAAAATCAGCGCTGACCTATTTGCCGCAGACCGAGTTCGCCATTTTGTACAAGCAGGCGGAACCTAAAGTCAGTGTAACGGTGACATTGAAGCGCGATAGTCTGGACTGGATCAGCGATGTCCAGGCCTCTGCTGTAAACCCTGCAACAGCGCCGACCGATACTGCTTTGAAAAAAGTAATTGAAAACAGAAAATTGCATGTCGAGGGCGACAAAAAATCCTTGCTGGAATTTATCTCCTTGCTCGACACATTCACGCCTGACTTTCCTATCGTCACGCCCCAGTTGCCACAAACAGATACAACCGACCGCAACCGGTAAGGAAAACAACCATGTCAATCAAGCCGAATGAATTGAATAACGCGGATTGCCCGATGTCTGCCGAACTGAAGACGGGAAAAACCGATGGTGCTTGGTATTCTACGATCATGCCGTCTGAACACTATGACTCGATGCGTAGCGCGCGCTTCCCGAATACTTGCGATGTGAAGCAAATAGCGGGGGCTGGAATGGTTTCCGTCGCCGCTAGAGAAACGGTAGCCGACTATCCGAATCCTTATAATCTTATTACCCGAGAGCGAGATGAGCTGTTTTTATACGGCGGCTATGTCGGCGAAGGAAATGGAGCGTATGTCGCCAAGATTGATCCGCAGAGCCTGTGCGAACAGTGGCGTATCTATCTTCGCGTCGATAATGATATGGCCTTTGATTGGCCGGGTGCTGTCGGTGTCCACGGCAATGGTTTTGTCTACGCTATCGCAGGTAATATTCTGGCCAAAATTGATGCTGTTACCGCCGCGTTTAGCACAGTTAATCTTCCCGAGCATCCGGGACAAGGGGGCGCAGCCTATAACGGTTTTATCATTTCGTCCCAAGGCATTCTGATTGTCAAATCGATGGAGCGTGGCGAAATTCCGACCCATTCAGCCAATAAACTTGCGGGCTTAAAAGCCGTTGTGGAGAATGGAATCCCCGCATTCCTGGTTGCTGTCGATCCTAATGATTTGAGCATTTTAGCCCGGATAGAAACCCCGGAGCCGGTCATAGGGCGGGTAACAGTTGCCCAACATGACGGACGGGAATATGTTTACTGTCCGGGTTCGTCTCGTGTTTGGCGCTACCGCTACACTGGAAATCAATTCGTTCTGGATGAGCAATGGCAACCGCAATATGTTGAGGACGGAGAACAGCCTGGAACGGCCTGCGGTCTTATGAACGACTGGGTGATAGTGCAGACCAACTTTTTTGAATCCTCTCTGCCGCTACGCATATCGGCCTTCCATGTTGAAGACAGCAACCGTACGCATACTATCCAGCCCTTTCCTGAATCGGTGCATAGTCAAGAGTTTTCAAAACCGGGTTTAGATCCCGAAAACATGCGGGTTTATACCAACGATCAACTGGCCGGGAAAGTTGCCGCCTTAGACTTTGATGAAGAGACCGGCTTTGCATTGAGATGGCGGACGAAGCAGCGCATGGCTTCATTCTGGGCGATTGTCGGCCCAAAGGAGTGTAGAAATATCATCGGCACAAACTTTACCAAGCAAGGGGATTGTGTGGTGTGGCGAGATGCCGACAGCGGGAAAGAGCTTGCCGCTAGCGGTGTCCTTGATCCCTTATTTAACGGCGACATTGTCAGTTCAGGATTTCAGGGACGGTTTTACTACATGGCAGTGGAGAATCAAAAGGCCGTCGAATTGACGCTAATCCCCCAAGACCAAGCGGACTAGGCGCGAGTCAGATAGCAGTTTCATCAATGCCCGCTGCCGAAACACGACGCAAGCGATCGGCGCGGGCAAACGATAAAAAACCATCCACCCACCTCTCTTTATTTGCACTTAACTTTACGGTGAATTTTCATGACAACGGACAACGCGAACATTAAAACTCAAAACGGCGAAGACAAAAAAAACGTGCTGCTGATACTGGTTGACCAGCTCCGCTTTCCACGCTTTTGCTATGGCGAGGATGGCGGCTTATTGCCGGAATTAAAAGAGATCATCGGCTTTCAGGGCGAGGCGGACGGCGAGAATGCCTATAGCCATTTTTTCCCCGGATTGTGGTCTTTGCGTAAGAATACCGTGGTACTGCGCAATCATACGATTGCCGCTTCAGCCTGCACCCCCAGCCGTTGCGTGATCATGACTGGGCAATACAGCACCCGCACCGGCGTCACCCAAACCGACGGACTGTTCAAAAACGCCGATGCACCCAATTTTCCGTGGTTGGCAGCGGACGGCGTGCCGACCATAGGCGACTGGTTTCGTAGCGCGGGCTACCGCACCCATTATTTCGGCAAATGGCATGTCAGCAACCCGCCAGACCATACGCTACAGGACTATGGCTTTAACGACTGGGAGTTGTCGTGGCCGGAACCGCACGGGGCCAGCATCAACAACTTGGGCGCTTACCGCGACTATGGCTTTGCCGATTTGGCCTGCGCTTTTTTGCGCAACGAAGGCCTGGGCATGGGTTATAACCGCGCCCTTGCGCAACAGGAGCAAACCGCGCCGCTGGCGGATGGCCCGTCCACCACGCCGCTGCCTTGGTTTGCGGTGGTTTCACTGACCAATCCGCATGACATCGCCGCCCCTCCCGCCTTGGTGCGCGGGCTGGATCCTGACGCGCCCAAGCTGGGGCCGCTGCCCGTGCCTGCGCAAGGCTCGATGAGCAATTTGCCCACCGCCGGCACGTTCAGCTTTCCACTGAATCCCCAGGGCTTTCCGCAAGACAACGCCAATTTGCCGCCCGGCGTGGACGAAGATCTCGCCAACAAGCCGTCCTGCCAGTTTGACTATGCCTACAAGATGGGGCTGGCGCTGGCCTCGAAAACCGCGCATGGCATCCACACTGGCATTGATGCCGTCAACATTGCGCTGAAGGCCAACATCCCGTTTCAGCTTGCACGCGACCCGAACGACTCGGCGCTGAAGTTCATCCAATACTATGCTTGGTTGATGCAGATGGTGGACGGCCATATCGCACGCGTACTGGCCGCACTAGACGATGCCGGTCAGCGCGACAACACCATCGTCGTGTTCATGGCCGACCATGGCGAATATGCCGGCGCACACAATTACATGATAGAAAAATGGCATACCGCGTATCAGGAAGCGATTCATGTGCCGGTAGTGGTGCAATCCTCCGCCATCAACCCGGATAGCGCGATGCGTCAGATCGACGCGCTGACCAGTCATGCGGACATCGTGCCGACTTTGCTGGGCTTGGCTGGCGTTACCGAACAGGAGCTGGCGCAAGCCCGCGTCAAGCTGGAAGCGAGCCACACGGTGCCGCCATTTCCCGGCGTAGATCTGACACCGGTAATCCTGGGAACCAGCACGGTGCCCACCGAGACGGACGGCACACCGCGCGAGGGTGTGCTGTTTATTACCGACGACGAAATCACTCAGCCCTTGCAGGATGGCGGCGCATACCAGATCAGCGACGACCAAGCCTATGGCGTGTTTGTGCAGGCGGTGGAAGTTTTACGCCACGGTAGCGGCCGAGGGCCGAATTCGCCACAGGTCGAAGGGCTTGCGCCAGGACCAGTGCGCCAACCCAATCATGTACGCTGCGTACGCACACAGGAATGGAAGTTGTCACGTTATTGGGATCCTAGCCACGAGGCGGCCGATGAATGGGAGTTGTATAACCTCGCCAACGATGGCTGCGAATTCACCAATCTGCTGGTTACCAACGCGCCGTTCCCAACCCCAATTCCCAACCTGCCTGCCCCTTACGATAAGGAGGGAATCATCGCCACCGCCGAGGAATTGCGCAAGCTGCTACAAAAGTTGGAGTTGAGCCACTTGTCGACTTAAGTTTCGAGACTACCGACGCAAGGCGGGACACTTTTGACTAGCAATAAGGAAACATCCCGTTGGGATGAAGCCAAAGATTGGGAAGGGGCCTGCATCCCATACGCATCAAGCTAAGCCAAAATACTGTTAATTTAAGTCATTTACATTTTAATGTCTAAAAATAACACTATAATTTTCAATGTGTTGAATTCATGTGTTTTTTGATAACTACATGAATTTGATAGTAATAGGGCTTAGCTTGATGCGTATGGGCCTGCATCCCCTCC